>DATKFB010000275.1:0-4990 GCA_035544435.1 Polyangia bacterium | reverse complement strand
AGGTTGTCGGCGACGCGGCTCGGCAGATCGCCGCCGCCACGCGACAGCTCGACGGGGGCGCCCGCGGGCCGCAGCAGCGAAAGCGTACTCACGGGGCCGTCGGCCACGACCCACGTGTCGAGGCTCGCGGCGCCGCGCTGGATCGAGATGTCGTGCCGCTGGTCGCGCCCGGCGACGACGCCCAGGCCGCCCGGCATGACGCGGTAGCCGGCGCCGTCGGCCGGATCGGCGACGAGGAAGCTGCGCAGGAGCAGCCGGCGGGCCTGCAGCCCGCCCTCGTCCCAAGTCGGGGTCGTCGACAGCGTCGCGCGGCGCTGCGCGACGTAGGCCGAGGGCAGGGCCTGGAGCTTGGCGCGCAGCTCGGCGAGCGCGGCGGCGTCGAGCTCGTCGCAGAAGACCGGCTCGGTGCGCCCCGTGGGAAAGGCCGGCTTGATGACCATGTCGGACAGCGTGGCGAGCACGTGCGCGAGGACGCGCGGCTCGCCGCACCACCAGGTCTCGACGGCCGGCAGCGCCAGCTCCTCGTCGAGCAACGCACGGCACGCGCCCGGCAGGAAGGGCATGAGCGCCGCCGTCTGCACGACGCCGCTGCCGAGGGCGTTCGCGACGGCGACGTTCCCGTCGCGCACCGCCTGCAGCAGGCCGGGCACGCCGAGGGCGGAGTCGGCGCGCAGCTCGAGCGGGTCGCAGTAGTCGTCATTGAGGCGGCGCAGGATGACGTCGACGCGGTGCAGGCCGCCCAGCGTCTTCAGGTAGACGCAGCCGTCGCGCACGGTGAGGTCGGCGCCCTCAACGAGCATGTAGCCGAGGTACTGCGCGAGGAACGATTGCTCGAAGTAGGTGGCGTTGTAGGGCCCGGGCGAGAGCAGCACGACGCGCGGGTTGTCCTTGGCGTGCGGCGCGAGCGCGGCGAGCGCGCGTCGCACCTGCTGGAAGTACGGCGCGAGGCGCTCGACGTGACACTCGCGAAACTCGTCGGGCAGGAGGCGCGACACGATGATGCGGTTCTCGAGCGCGTAGCCCGCGCCCGAGGGCGCCTGCGTGCGATCGACGAGGACGTTCCAGGCACCCGAGCTCTGCCGCGCGAGATCGGCGGCGTAGAGGTGCAAGAAGCGGCCGCCCGACGGCGTGACGCCGCGGCAGGGCCGCAGGAAGCCGGGGTGGCCGAGCACGAGCTCCGCCGGCAGGACGCCCTCGTCGAGCAGGCGCTGCGGCCCATAGATGTCGGCGAGGAGGGCGTCGTACAGGCGCGCGCGCTGCGCGAGCCCCTTCGAGACGGTCGCGAACTCGTCGGGCCCCACGATGACGGGCATGGGGCCGAGCGGCCACGGCCGCTCCATGCCCTTCGCGTCGCCGTAGACATTGAAGCTCACGCCGTTGTCGTGGATGAGGTGGCGGGCCTCGGCCCAACGCCGCGCGAGCTCGCCCGGTCCGAGCGCGTCGAAGCGCGCCGCGAAGGCGTGCCAGGGCGCCCGGACCGCTCCGTGCTCGTCGGCCAGCTCGTCGAACGGCGTCGCGCGCGCCGCGTAGGCGCGCAGCGACGCCGTCGGAGGCGGGGCGGGGGCCGCCGCCGAAGCTGTCGACGTCGCGTCAGGTGGCGCGGAGGCTCGCAGCGTCGTGCCGGGCATCAGGAAAAGGCGGTGCCTGATGCGTCATCCACGACGTCGGCCACCATAGAGCGCCGCGCGTAACCGCCCCGTTTCGACGGGGTCATTCTTGCGTAACGCACACGACGACTGTAGCCGACTCGAGGCCTTCGACGATAGATTCCTTCGGTGGTGTCCGAGCTCGACGGTTCGGCGTTGTTGAAGGGTTACGGCGCTCTGCCCGGTGCGTACGACGAGCTCGTCGACGCGGCGGGCGCGCCGCGGCCGCACGCCCGCGTCGCGACCGAGATGCTGGAGGGCCTAACGCCCGAGGCCTTCCAGCGCTGCCAGTCGCTCGCCGAGCTCTCCCTCGTGCAGCAAGGCGTCACCTTCTCCGTGTATTCGGATCAGCGCGGCACCGAGAAGGTCATGCCCGTCTGCCTCGTGCCGCGCGTCATGGACGCCGGGGAGTGGGAGCGCGTCGAGAGGGGCCTCGTCCAGCGGCTCACGGCGCTCGAGCTTTTTCTCGACGACGTCTACGGCGATCAGAGGACGATGCGCGAGGGCGTCGTGCCGGGCGAGATGGTCGACAAGTCGAAGAGCTTCGTGTCGCGCCTGCGCGGCGTGCGCCCCGCGGGCGGCGTGCGCATCCACATCGCGGGCGTCGATCTCATCCGCGATCCGGCCGGCACGCTGCGCGTCCTCGAGGACAATTTGCGCACGCCTTCGGGCGTCTCGTACGTGCTCGAGAACCGCCAGGTCACGAAGCGCGTCTTCCAGCACGCTATGGAGTCGGGCGGCGTGCGCCGCGTCGACGACTACCCCTCGCAGCTCGCCGAGGCGCTGCGCTCCGTCTCGCCGGTCGATTCGGACGAGTCGACGGTCGTCGTGCTCACACCGGGCCCGTTCAACTCGGCCTACTTCGAGCACAGCTTCCTCGCGCGCTCGATGGGCCTCGAGCTTGTCGAGGCGAGCGATCTCGTCGTCGACGGCGACGACGTCTTCGTGCGCACGACGATGGGGCCGCGCCGCGTGCACGTCATCTACCGCCGCACGGACGACGCGTACATCGATCCCGAGTTCTTCCGCCCCGACAGCCTGCTCGGCGTGCCCGGCCTCATGCGCTCGTGGGCCAAGGGCCGCGTCGCGCTCGCGAACGCGCCCGGCAACGGCGTCGCCGACGACAAGGCTATCTACCCGTTCGTGCCCGATCTCATCCGCTTCTTCCTCTCGGAGGACCCCATCCTCGAGCAGGTGCCGACCTTCGTTTGCGCGCGCCGCGACGATCGCATGTACGTCGTCGAGCACCTGGGCGAGCTCGTCGTCAAGGCCGTCGACGAGGCCGGCGGCTACGGCATGCTCATGGGCCCGCAATCGACGGCGGCCGAGCGCGAGAAGTTCCGCGAGCTCGTGCTGGCCGAGCCGCGCAAGTACATCGCCCAGCACCGGGTCGAGCTCTCGACCTGTCCGACGTGGGTCCCCGAGCATCGCCGCCTCGAGCCGCGCCGCGTGGACCTGCGGCCCTTCGTGCTCGCGAGTCGCTCGAGCGGCGGGCCGAGCCGCTGGGTGCTGCCGGGCGGGCTCACGCGCGTCGCGCTGCGAGAGGGCTCGTATGTCGTGAACTCGAGCCAGGGCGGCGGGTCGAAGGACACGTGGGTGCAGGCCTGGCAGTCCGGCCTATCCGTGTCGTCATGATCTCTCGCGTCGCCGATCACTGCTTCTGGGTCGGGCGCTACCTCGATCGGGCCGAGAGCACGGCGCGCTTGCTGCAGGTGACGCGCGCGCTGGCCTTCGACGCCGAGATGCCGACGCAGGCGGTCTGGAGGCCCGTCGTCACGGTGTCGGGCCAGTACCCCGACTTCCGCGAGCGCTTCGGCGACAAGTCGACCGGCATGGGCGACTCCGTGCAGCGCTACATGACGTGGGCGCCCGAGAACGCCGTCTCGATTCGCAACTCGATCTGGGGCGCGCGCGAGAGCGCCCGCTCAATCCGCGAGGTGCTGAGCCTCGACATCTGGCAGGCCACGAACGAGCTCTACCTGTGGTTCGTGAGCGAAGAGGCGCAGAAGCAATACGTCCTCGACCGCGACGAGATCTACCGGCAGATCCGGCGCCAGACCCAGCTCAGCCTGGGGCTCGTGCGCAGCACGATGCTGCACGACACGCCCATGGACATCCTGTGGCTCGGCGTCCTGCTCGAGCGCATCGGCCAGACGGCGCGCATCCTCGACATGCACCACTACCTTCTCGAGGACGGCGCGGGCAACCAGCAGCCGGCCGGGGACGAGCCCCGCAAGCATCAGATCGTTCAGACGGCGCTGTGGCTGTCGCTCCTGCGCACGTGCTCAGGGTTCGAGGCCTTCGTGCGCGTCCACAAGGGGCGCGTCACGGGCCTCGACGCCGTCGAGTTCCTGCTCTTCGAGGAGCGCTTCCCGCGCTCGCTGCGCTACTGCGTGCGCTCGGCGGTCGGGCTCATGCGCCGCATCTGGCCAGCCGAGCTCGCCGCCATCGGCGGCGCCCCGCTCGCGCGGCTCGCGGCGCTTGACGCCTGGCTCGGCGAGCGCAAAAACGATCTCCTGGCGTCGTCCATACACGATCTGCTTACGCACGTCGTCGACGAGGTCGCGCTCGTGTGCAGCGAGGCGCGGCACTCGATGTCGGGCGCGACCTCGGCGCCCGAGGCCGCCGCCGCCGGGCCGACCCAGACGCAGCAGTGACGGCAGTGACAACAGTGAAGAGCCCCGCGGGCGCGCAACGCTGACGTCGCACCCGACGCTGCATTTTACGCGCGCGAAACCCACCGGAAACAGGAGCGGCCCCACAATCGGAGGCGATGCTGGCCGCCGACGATCGCAATCGCTCGGTCTTCGTGCACGAGCGCGCCGATCGCAGCCTCGACGGTATCTTTCGTTTGATCGAAGCCGCGGGCCAGCCGCGGCCTCTCGCGGAGGTGCTCGCGCGCATGTGCGCCGATGTCGCCGCCATCGCTGCGGCCGACGTCGTGAGCGTCTACGTGCGCGAGGCAGAGGGCGAGGTGTTCACGATGCGCGGTAACGTCGGCTTCCCCGCCGAGTCCGTGGGTCGCGTGCAGCTGCGCCAGGGCGAGGGCATCACGGGCTTCGTCGCCGAGAGGCTCCTGCCCGTCTCGGTCGCCGTCGCCGATCGCGACGAGCACTTCAAGTACATCCCGGGTCTCGGCGAGGAGCGATTCCCGGCGATGTTGGCCGTGCCGGTCGTGCGCGCGGGCGCCGCCGCCGCCGTGCTCGTGCTCCAGCGCGGGCCCGACCGCGAGTTCACCGGCGACGAGGTCGTCCTCGCGACGGCCCTCGCCGCCGTCATTAGCCACGCCCTCGAGCGCGCCGACGAGCGCGAGCGGTCCGCGCGCGAGGCTGGCCGCGCCAGCG
>DATKFB010000274.1:0-4761 GCA_035544435.1 Polyangia bacterium | reverse complement strand
CATGACGACCAACCCCCAAACCATGAGGGAGATGATCGACGCGGAGACCAGCGCGACGATCGTGCGCCGGCGGTCACCCGCGTTTTGAACCGTCATGGTCGTCATCTTCGTCCGCTCAATGGCACTCATCACCACATCGGCGCGCGGCGCGTTGGCTTGAAAGGATTCGGTGTGCATCACTCGGGTCTCTCGCGGCCGGCATCGTAAGACCGCCTCCTGCCGTTCGCAACCCTCCGTCGATCCCTAAGGTGATTTTTTTCGCTCCGCGTCGGCGGCCTGGTCGCGATCGAGTCGCGCCAGGATGGCCGCGTACATGTTGTCGACCTTCTCGTGCATGTGGGCGATCTGCAGCTCCGCCTTGACGTTGACCTCGTACTCGATGTCGTTGCGCACGCGATCGCGCGCCACCTGGCGGTTCTGGCTGAGCAGCACGAACACCGAAAGGATGATGGCCTCGAGCGACACCGCCATCGTGAGCAGGCCGAACGGAAACTCGTCCCAACCTCCGACGCGCGAGCGTCCGAGCGGGCCGACGTTGAGCCCGATCCACGCCGCGAAGATCACGAGGTGGATGAAGAGAAAGGGGATGCTGCCGCTGAACTCCGAGATCCAATCGGCGACGCGCATGACGGTCGTGCGCTTGTCCTCGGTCTCGACGTTCGGGTTGCGCGAGGCCGTGTGGCGAAGCATCCGCACCGTCGTGCGCAGGCGCTCACCGGCGGCTGCGAGCAGGCTCATGGCGGCGGCCGGGCTCGCGCCGATGAGATCCTCGAGGTCGCCCCGATCGATGACGAGCGCCTCGAGATCCTCCTGGACCATGGCGGCGGTCGTGCGCGCGCCGCCGTCGAGGAGGGAGATCTCGCCGAAGAACTGCCCCGCGCCGACGGTCTCGAGCGTGATGTGCTCGCCCGTGTCGTTCTTGAAGAACAGCTCGACGACCCCGGAGCGCACGACGTAGAGCGAGCCGCCCGGGTCGCCGTGTGCGAACATCTGCGTGCCGGCCTTGACGCGCTCGACGTCGATGCGCGCCGCGAGGCGCGCCCGATCGTCGGGCGACAGGTGGTGGAAGAGCGGCACCTCGGCCAGGATGTCGACGTCGGTGGGCAAGGCGCCAATATACAGGCGCTTTCCCGACGTGGGGCGCGCCCTTCAGCGCTTGACCTGGCACGAGCCGCCGTGAACGGCGTGCCAGTTCTGGTGATAGTCCTCGGCGCGGTAGAAGGGCGGCGCGGGCTGGACGGTCGTCGTGATCTTCTCGCCCTTGAAGCGCGGCGCGCGCGCGAGGTCAGCGATGAAGGCCTTCGCCTCGCGGAGCTGCCCGTCAGAGCTCGCGAAGATCGCGGAGCGATAGTTCGAGCCGACGTCGGGGCCCTGTCGGTCGAGCGTCGTCGGATCGTGGTTGTCGAAGAACACCTTGAGCAGGTCGCGGTACGAGACACGCGCGGGATCGAACGTGACCTTGACCGTCTCGGCGTGTCCCGTCGTGTGCGACGACACCTGCTCGTAGGTCGGGTTGGCGACCGTGCCGCCCTGATAGCCCGACTCGGCGTCCATGACGCCGGGGATCTGCTCGAAGACGTCCTCGACGCCCCAGAAGCAGCCGCCCGCGAAGTAGGCGATCTCGGACTTCACCGGCAGCGACTCTGGCGGCAGCGGCGTCCCCTCGGGGATGAACTTCAGCGCCGCCCCGTTCATGCAGTAACGCTTGCCCGTGGGCGGCGGGCCGTCGTCGAAGACGTGGCCGAGGTGCGCGCCCGAACGCGCGTCGAGGACCTCGGTGCGCTCCATGCCGAGCGTCGAGTCCGTCCGCTCGATGACGTGGTCGGGCGCGAAGGGCTCGAAGAACGACGGCCAGCCCGTGCCCGAGTCGAACTTCTGCGTGGACCGAAAGAGCGGCAGCCCGCCCACGACCGACACGTAGGTGCCGGCGGCGTGGTTCTTGTGCATGGGGTTGCTGAACGCCCGCTCGGTGTCCGCGTGCAACGTGACGCGCTCCTGCTCGGGCGTGAGCGTCCTCGCGATCGCGGCGATGCGCGCCGGCGGCAGAGGCGTCAGGTCGTAGCCGGCGCTCGAGTAGATCGGAAAGCCGGGCGGGTGCGCGCGCACCGGCGCCGGCCGCTTGCCGCCACCGCCGTGCGCGACCCAGGCCGCCAAGCCCACCACCGAGAGGACGGGGATCCAGATCAGCGTCTTCATGCTTGGAAATACGCCCGAGCCCAGCGGAAGGTTACGCGCCAGGCGCCCGCTCCGAAGCCTACAACGTCTCGAGGTACGCCGTCAGATCCGAGATGTCGCCCGGAGGTGTGGCCGTGCTTGTCGCCGCCCCCTCACGAGCCGAATCGGTCCGCGAGCGTGGGCGCGCACCCGTTGGGCAAGAACGGCGCGCCAGCCGACGCCTCGCGACGACGGCACCTGGAGCATCATCCCCGTGCCGACGTGGGTCCCGACATGCGGCCCACGAAGACCTCCTTCACGAGCTGAGAGAAGTTGCTCATGTCGCCGTCCCAGCGGAAGGGCTCGGTTCCCGAGATCGGGATCGGACGCGAGGGCCGCGCCGCCGTCGCACAGGACGAGCTCCGGCACGAAGAAGATGAATGGAAGGTGTGAGTGGTCGCGCGCGGCTCAGCGGCTCGAGGCCACTATGACGGGCGAGACCGCGCGGTCCTTCGTCGCGTGCCAGAGCAGCTCGCTGCCGTAAGCGGCCGTCGTCGCGACGCACGCGATCTGCCCCGCGCCCACCGTCAGGGTCTGCATGCGGTCGGCCGCGATGCTCGCGGTCACGCTCGCCCGCGGACCCGCGCAGTCACGGTCGCTGCCCGTGACGGCCCTGACGACGAACAGCGTGGCGCCCGAGAACGCCGAGTAGGCGTGGATGGCGACGGGGCCGACGACGACCGCCTTGGCGACCGGGCCGTCGACCTGGACCGTGCCGCGGCTGGGCGCCGAAGCCTCCTGGGCGTAGGCGGTGCCAGCGGTGGCGCCGGCGACAGAGAGCGAAGCGAGCAGAGCGAGAATCATCGAGTTGGTCTTCATGGTGGCCTCCTGTCCGCTCAATAAAAGCAACGACGGTGCCAACAGCTAAACCATCTAAATCACGCAGTATTTTGTAACTTACAACTCTGCGATCGGACAGCTCGACCGACTGATTGGCCGAAGCTTTGGACAAGCTGTTCGGCCAACCTAGCGACGGCTGGCGAGCAGAGTGGACGCGGCGTCGGTCTTCCGCACGTGCCAGAGCAGCTCGCTGCCGCGCGTGCTCGTCGTCGCGACGCAGGCAACCTGCCCGGCACCGACGGTGAGCGTCTCGACATGGTCGGCAACGACGGGCGTGGCCGCGGGGGCGCCGACCGCGCAGTCGCTGTCGGTGCCGGAGACGGCGTTGACGACGAAGAGCTTCGCGCCCGAGAACGCCGAGTAGGCGTGGATCGCGACGGGGCCGACGACGACGGCCTTCGCGTTCCGCCCCTCGACGAGCACGGAGCCGCGCTGGGACTTGCCCGTGTCCTGGGCTTGGGCGGCGCCGGCCGCCGCGGTGAGCGTGAGAGAAGAAACGAGAGCGAGAATCATCGAGTTGGTCTTCATTGTGGCCTCCTGTCCGCCTGATAAAGCAACGGCAGTGCCAAGAGTGAAGACCCGTGAATCGTTGGTGATTCTGCTCGACGACCGGGGCCATTGAACAAGTCGGCCGACCGCATCGCACCAAGCGCTGAACAAGGTGTTCAGCGCGAGCGCAACCCGGAGGAGGAGGTGGTGGCCGCGGGGCGCTTCCGCCGCGATCTCCACTTCTGCCTCAACGGCATGACGTTGCACATTACGCCGCTGCGCGTGCGGCGAGGCGAGATCGCGCCGCTGGCGGCCATCTTCTTGCCGGCGGTTCTCGGAGCCGCTCAATCGTCCCGCGCCCACGCTCTCCGTCGAGGCGCGGCTCGTGCTCGAATCCTACGTGTGGCCGGGCAACGTGCCTCGGAGCGACGGTCACGGGCGTCAAGCTACGCACCCACCGCGCTTACGCGGCACTGCGCCTCGCGCTCGCGGAGTGAGCTGAGCCCGGCGTTACGTCCGCTGGTTGCGGAAGCGCGCGACCTGCGTGGCCTCGGGATTGACGCGCACGCTGCCGGCGTCGGCGTCGACGACGAGCAGGTCGCCGGGGTGAACCCAGGCGAAGACGCCGGCGACGCCGACCATGAGCGGCACGCCCGCGGCGCGCGCGAGCGCCGCGACGGCGCCGTCCTCCGAGAGCGGGCCGTCGATGACGATGGCCGAGACCCCGCGTGACAGCGCGTGCGCCGCCGAGAGCACGCCCAGGCGCTCGGAGATGAGGATGTCACCCGGGCGCACGAGCGTCTGGCCGCAGGTCGCGGCGTGGACGATCACGCACAGATCCTCGATCTCGGCGGCGCGCTCCGTCATGACGGCGCAAGTCGCCTCGTCGCCCGCGGCGGCGGCGAAGGCGACGCGCGCGTACTCGCGCGCGAGCTCCGACATGCTCTTGAGCGACGCGGCGCCCGCGGCGGCCGCCACGAGCCGCTCGCGAAAGCGGCGATCGTCGAGGATGAGCGCGAGGCTCGCCAGCTCGCGCGCGGCCGCGCCCGAGGCGCCCTGCGCACGCTTGCGAACGTCGGTCTCGAGCCGCTCGAGGGCGGCTGCGACGCTGACGCCCGGGCCGATCGACGGCGCCGTGCGCGCGAGCGCCGCGAGCGTCGGCAACAGCGCCGCCCGCCCCATGGCGGCGCCCGCGGACAGCGACGTCCCCGGCAGGCG
>DATKFB010000273.1:0-4240 GCA_035544435.1 Polyangia bacterium | reverse complement strand
CTCATCAACCCGCTCACGTTCTTCTATAAGCCCAACCGGCCGCTCGCCGACACTGAGGACCACGTCATCTTCGAGGCCTCGCGCTACCTTCGGCGCCTGCGCGACGTGGACGCCTGGAGGAAGCTCTTCCGTCGCGGCGTCGATCTGCGCATCGCGGGACGCACGCTGACGCGCTTCTTCGCCAACCGCCTGCGCGGGCGCGCGCAAGAGCTGGCGCGCCGGGCCGGCGTGAAGATCGGCGACGATCTGGCGCACGAGCTCACGACGCTCGTCGAAAAGAACATCGCGCTCGGCTTCGTCTTCTCTGCGGGCGATCCGGGCGTGGAGCTGCTGCGCACGCACGGAGGCCCGACCGTGGAGAGGCTGCGCCGCGCCGGCCAACTCTCGATCGAAATCATCGAGGGGTCGGACCACACCTTCACGCCGCTGTGGTCACAGCCCGTGCTGATCGCCACGCTCGCGGCTCACCTCGACGAGCTGCCACGCGGGCGCGGATGACCGACGCCGACGACACGTTCGACCTCGGCGGCCTGCGCACGGTCGCCGTGGGCGACGCGGCGGCGCCCGTCGTCGTCGTGCTGCTGCACGGCTTCCAGATGTCGCCAGCCGATCTGTCGCCCTTCGCCCACTCGCTGCAAGCGCCCGCATGGTTTCTCTTCCCCGAGGCGCCGCTCGTCGCCGCGCCGCGCGGCCGCGCGTGGTGGCACATCGACGCCCAGCAGCGCGAGCGCGCCCTCGCGGCGGGGCCGCGCGACTTCGCCGGTCAACACCCGCCGGACCTACCCGCGGCGCGTGACCACCTCCACAGGTTCCTGGACGCGGTCAAGGCACGCGCGGGGACGCGCCCCCTCGTCCTCGGCGGGTTCTCGCAGGGCGGGATGCTCGCGTGTGACAGCGCGCTGCGCGCCGACCTCGGCCTGCGCGCGCTGACGCTCTTGTCGGCGTCACGCATCTGCTTCGACGAGTGGGGCGCGCTCGCGGCCCAGGGGCGCCTGCGCGGCCTGCCCGTGCTCGTGAGCCACGGCGAGCGCGACGACGACCTGGCCTTCTCGGCAGGCGAGGGGCTGCGCGACTTCCTGCTCGGCGCCGGCGCCACCGTCGAGTGGGTCCCCTTCGCGCAGGGCCATGAGATCCCGCTCGTCGTCTGGCGCCACCTGAGGAAGCTCCTCCTCTCGATCGCAAGCGCGCTCCCCCCATAGCCCGCCCGGGCGGGCTCCTCTGCCCCCGTTGACTCGGCGGCGGGGTGCCGCCATCGTGGGTCGCGGTGCGTAAGCTCGCCGTGCTCACGATTGTCGCGGGCGTCATGGTCTCCGAGCGCGGCCCCCGTGCGCAGACGACCGTCCCCGAGGCCGTGTCTCCCGAGGCGCCTCAATACGAAACGACGGTCACCGCCACGACGCCTCTGCATGGCTCGGGGTTGCCTGCCGACCACGTGCCCGCGAACGTCCAGACGGCGACGGGCGCATCCATCTCCCGCAGCCAGAGCCTCGACGTCTCGCAGTACATGAACGGCGAGCTCGGCAGCGTCCACGTCAACCAGGTGCAGGACAACCCGCTGCAGCCCGATCTCCAGTACCGCGGCTTCCTCGCGTCGCCGCTGCTCGGCGCGCCCCAAGGGCTGGCCGTCTACCTCGACGGCGTGCGGCTCAACGAGGTCTTCGGCGATACGGTGAACTGGGACCTCGTCCCGCAGAACGCCATCCGCACGCTGAACCTCATGCCGGGGTCGAATCCACTCTTCGGCCTCAACACCTTAGGCGGCGCGCTCACGCTCGAAACGAAGACCGGATTCTCCGATCCGGGCGCCGAGGTGCGCCTCGCGGGCGGCTCGTTTGATCGGCGCCTCGCGAACGTCCAGCTGGGCCTGCATGGCGAGCGCCTCGCCGCGTTCGTCTCCGCCGATGTGTTCAAGGAGGACGGCTGGCGGCCCTTCTCGCCGTCGAGCGTCGCGCGGGCTCTCCTCGCGGCGAGCTATGAGAACGCGCCGACCGGCACCGCGGTCGACCTCACGCTCGTGGCCGCCGAGTCGGACCTCACGGGGAACGGCCCCGCGCCCGTGCAGCTGCTCGCCGCGGAGCCCGGCGCCATCTTCACGCACCCGGACGAGACGAGCAATCGCATGCAGCTCGCCACGCTGCGCGGCGAGCGTGTGCTCGCCAAGCACGCGCGCCTGTCGGGCCTCACCTATGTCCGCCACAACAACACGAGGACGCTCAACGGCGATCAGGGCCGGTGGGCGGCGTGCCAGGATCCCGCGCAGAGCACGCTCCTCTGCGCCGGCGGCGAGGACGGCGGGCAGACGCTCTTTCACGACGCCGCCGGGCAGACCGTGCCCTTCGACCCCATCCATCCCTATGACGGCGCCGAGAACAGCACGGCCACGTCGCAGCTCGGGTATGGCGCCTCCACCCAGCTCGCCCTCGACGCGCCGCTCGCGTCTCGCGAGAACCACCTCTTCCTCGGCGCGACCGCCAACGAGGGGCGCGCGCGCTTCACGTCCCAGAGCGCCCTCGCGCGCCTCTCCGCGACGCGCGGCACTCTGCCGGCGGGGATCGTCGACGGCGACTCGCTCGTCGACGTCGAGAGCGTCACGCGCACGCTCGGCGTCTACGCGAGCGACACGTTCGCGGTCGCGCGCCCCCTTTTCTTGACCGCGTCCGCGCGCGCGAACATCTCGGCATTGTCGCTGCGCGATCAGCGCGGTACGGCGCTCGACGGCGAGCACCGCTTCGAGCGCCTCAACCCCGCGCTCGGCGCGAGCTTCCAGCCCCGTCCCGAGCTGGGGGTCTTCGGCGGCTACGCCGAATCGACGCGCGCCCCAACGGCGCTCGAGCTCACCTGCGCGAGCGCAACCGATCCCTGCCGCCTCCCCAACGGGTTCATCTCGGACCCGGCCCTCGCCGAGGTCGTCGCGCGCACCTTCGAGCTCGGCGTGCGCGGCCAGGCCGCGGGCGCGCGCGGCCGGCTGGCCTACGACCTCGCGGCGTTCCGCACGACGATCGACAACGACATTCTCTTCGTGAGCGCGGGTCCCGTCGCGAGCCAGGGCTTCTTCGACAACGTCGGACGCACGCGGCGCCAGGGCGTCGAGGCCGGCCTCTCGGCGCGCGGGCGCCTCGGGGCGCGCGCCGGACGGCTCGAGCTCGCGCTCCACTACACGTGGCTCGACGCGACCTTCGAGGCCTCGTTCGACGAGCCCGCCCCCCATCACCCCGATGCCGTCGCCGGCGCGCTCACAGTGCCGGCGGGCGCGCGCCTCCCCGCGACGCCGCGCCACCTCGGCAAGGCGACGGCGACCTGGATCTGGGCCGAGCGGCTCGCCGTGGGCGCGAATCTCGTCGCCAACAGCAGTCAGTTCCTGCGCGGCGACGAGGCGAACCTGCTGGCGCCGCTCGGCGGCTTCGTCGTCCTCGATCTGCGCGCGTCCCTCGACCTGTCACGCGCCGTCTCCGTCTTCGTCAAGGTCAGCAACCTGCTCGACGCGCACCTCTCCACCTTCGGCACGCTTGGCGACGCCACGGTCGTCCTCGGTCCGGCCTATGACGACCCGCGCTTCCAAAGCCCCGGCGCCCCTCGCGCCGCATGGGCGGGCCTCGCGCTGCGGGAGTGACGGGCGATGGCGACGACGACAGGCCCGAAACGCGATACTCTTTCCGGCCGAGGAGCACGACGACATATGCAAGAGCGGATCGCGGTCATTGGTCTCGGTTATGTCGGCCTGCCGGTGGCGCTCGCGTTCGCGCGCAAGTTCCCCGGCGCCATCGGGTTCGACGTCAACAAAGAGAAGGTGGACGAGCTCCGGCGGGGCTTCGACCGCAACCAGGAGGTCCCCGAGGCCGAGCTCAGGGCCTCTCCGCTCTCGATCACGAGCGACATCGCCGACCTCGCGGGCGTGACGTTCTTCGTCGTCGCCGTGCCGACGCCCGTCGATCACAACAACGTGCCCGATCTGACGCCCGTCGTGCGCGCCTCGGAGACCGTGGGCAAGGCCCTCGGCAAGGGCGCGGTCGTCGTCTTCGAATCTACGGTCTACCCCGGCGTCACGGAGGAGGTCTGCGGCCCCATCCTCGCCAAGATCTCGGGCCTCACGCAGGGCAAGGACTTCACGCTCGGCTACTCGCCCGAGCGCATCAATCCCGGCGACACCGAGCACACGCTCGAGCGCATCGTGAAGGTCGTGTCGGGCGAGGACGCCGCGACGCTCGAGCGCGTCGCGGCCACCTACGGCGCCATCATCGAG
>DATKFB010000272.1:0-6959 GCA_035544435.1 Polyangia bacterium | reverse complement strand
GCCAGCCGGCCCACCAAGGGAGCCTCGGGACGAATGCAAACCAAGGGAAGGATCCTGGTCGTCGACGACGAGGTCAACGCCCGTACGGCGCTCTGTGAGTTGCTACGCGACGAAGGCTACGCCGTTGAATCCGCCGCCGACGGGTTCAAGGCGCTGGGAAAGGTCGCGGACTTCGCGCCGGATCTGGTCCTCACGGACCTGAAGATGCCAGGCATGGACGGCATCCAGCTCCTAGGCAAGCTCCATGAGCAGGACGTCGACTTGCCCGTCGTCGTCATGACGGCCTTCGGCGAGGTCGAGACGGCCGTGGGTGCGATGCGCGCCGGCGCGCGAGATTATCTCTCGAAGCCCGTCAACGTGGGCGAGCTGTCGGTCGTGCTCTCGCGCGAGCTCGAGCAACGCCGGCTCAGGCAAGAGGCCGGCATGCTGCGCGCGCGCCTCGCCGAAAAGTACAGCTTCGACAACATCGTCGGTAACGCCGCCCCCATGCAAGAGGTGTTCAAGACCGTGGCGCAGATCGCGGCTTCGCGCGCGAGCGTCCTCATCACGGGCGAGTCGGGCACGGGCAAGGAGCTCATCGCGGCCGCCATTCACGAGCGCAGCGCGCGCGCCAAGGGGCCGTTCGTGAAGCTGCATTGCGCGGCGCTGGCCGAGTCGCTGCTCGAGAGCGAGCTCTTCGGGCACGAGCGCGGCTCGTTCACGGGCGCCCAGTCGCGTCGCGACGGTCGCTTTCAACAGGCGCACGGCGGCACGCTCTTCCTCGACGAGATCGGGGAGATCGCGCCCGCCGTGCAGGTCAAGCTCCTGCGCTTCCTGCAGGAGCGCGAGTTCGAGCGCGTCGGCGGCAACGAGACCATCAGCGTCGACGTGCGCGTCATCGCAGCGACGAACCGCGACCTCAAGAAGATGGTGGCCGACGGAACGTTCCGCGAGGACCTCTTCTACCGCCTGAACGTCATCAACCTGGAGATGCCGGCGCTGCGCGCTCGCTCGTCCGACGTGCCGCTGCTGGCCGCTCACTTCCTGCGCAAGTACGCCACGGAGAACGGCAAGCAGATCGGCGGCTTCTCGACCGAGGCGCTCGAGAACCTGTCGGGGTACGGCTGGCCGGGCAACGTGCGCGAGCTCGAGAACGTCGTCGAGCGCGCCGTCGTCATGGCCCAGGGCAGCCTCATCACGCTCGTCGATCTGCCGCAGCACCTCGTGCCGGCCAAGGCCCGGGTCGGCCTGCAGATCCCGGGTGCGACGCTCGACGAGATCGAGCGCTACGCCATCACGAAGACGCTCGAGGCGACGGGCGGCTCGACGAGCCGGGCCGCCGAGATCTTGAAGATGAGCGTGCGAAAGATTCAGTACAAGCTCCACGAGTACGAGAGCGCGCCCAAGTCGGCGTACGCGTCCATCTCCAACGACGCGGAAGGGGACGACGAGCTGTAACCAACTCAGATCGCCGCCGGCAATCGCAGCGTGAAGCAGGTCCGGCCCGGCCGCGACCGCACGCGGATGCTCCCGCCGTGATCCGCGATGATGCGGTGAACGAGCGAAAGACCGAGGCCCGTTCCTTGCTCCTTGGTCGTGAAGAAGGCATCGAACACGGGCAGGTCCTCGGAAAAGCCCGGACCGTCGTCCTCGACGTCGAGTTCGACCGAGTTCTCGTCGCACCGGGCCCGCAGCGTCAGCGTGCCGGGGCGGCCTTGCATGGCCTCGACCGCGTTGCGGGTCAGGTTCAAGAGGACCTGGCGCAGGCGCTCTGGGTCTCCCGCGATTGGCGGGAGGGCGGGCGCGAGCTCGGTCGCGATCTTGACGCGGCTCGCCTCGGCGTCCGGGGCGATGAGGCCAACGTGGCTCGAGATCAGCGTCTCGGCGTCGACGCTCTTGACGTCGAGCGGACGCGGCTGTGAGAACGCCAGGAAGTCCCGCACGAGGCGATCGAGACGGTCGATCTCGCTCTTGATGATCTCGGCGACGGGCAGCGTCTCGGCCGCGCCCTCGCCGCGCGCGAGACGGCGCTGGAGCAGCGTGAGCTGCAGCGAGGCCGAGTTGAGCGGGTTGCGCACCTCGTGCGCGAGGCCGGCCGCCATCGTCCCCACAGCGGCCAGCCGTTCCGAGCGGAGCATGCGCCGCAGCAGCTCCTGCTCGTCGGTGACGTCGATGCCCACGGCGTAGACGATGCGGCTGCCGTCGGCGTTCTCGATCTCGGCGCGGTTCCAGCGCACGCGGCGGGGCGCGCCCGTCTTCACGGGCAGCGTGCGCGGGCGGTCGCCGCTCCCCACGAGGTCGCGGCCGTCGCTGCCGAGCATCTCGGCGCGGAGATAGCCGGTCGTCGCCTCGAGCTGCCGGTTCCACGTCAGGATCCGCCCCTCGCCGTCGAGCGCCGTCACGAAGGCCGGGATGGATTCGACGAGCTCGCGGTGGCGACGTTCAGAGCGCTCGAGGTCGCCGCGCAGGCGCTCGCGCTCGCGCAGGAGCGCGGACTGTTCGAGGGCGCGCCGTACCGTATCGAGGAGGTCGGGCGGAGAGGCGGGCTTGAGCACGTAGGCGAAGGCGGCGACGCGCACGGCGGCGATCGCGCCCTCGACGGCGGCGTCGCCCGTCACCATGACGGACTGCACGAACGGCGCGCGCGCGCGCAGCGGAGCCAGGAGCGACAGGCCGTCGCCGTCGGGAAGCCGGACGTCGACGAGCGCGACGTCGAAGTCGCGCTCGTCCGCGAGCGCGAGCGCCGTGCGACGATCGGGCGCGATGGCCGTATCGACGCCCAGCGCCTGCACGATCTCCGCTATGTTCTCGGCGAGCGCGTCGTCGTCATCGACGATGAGGACGCAGGGCCTCATGCCGGGGGAAGGGTGAGCAGGAATGAGGCGCCCGCCGGCGTGGCCTCGAGGACGATGGAGCCGCCGTGCGCGTTCACGATGCGCCGACAGAGGGCCAGGCCGAGGCCGCTGCCCTTGGCCTTCGTCGTGAAGAGGGCCTCGAAGATCCGCCGCCCGTCCTCCTCGGGGACGCCCGGGCCGTCGTCGCGTACCCGCAAGCGCGCGCCGCCGTCGGCGGTGCGCTCACCTTCGAGCGAGAGACGGCCGCGGCCCCCCATGGCCTGGCAGGCGTTCACGATCAGGTTCACGAGGACCTGGCGCAGCTGGTCGGCGTCGATCCGGGCCGTAAGGCCGGCCGGCACCGTGGACTCGAAGGTCACGGCCGCCGGGAGGAGAGACGCGTCGACGGCCGATTCGACCAGCAGGCGCAGGTCGGTGGGCCGGCGCTTCGGCGGCTTGTTGCGGGCCAAGTCGAGCAGGTCCGCGATGGTCTGGTTCGCGCGCTTGACCTCAGTGCCGATGCGATCGAGGTGCTTCGCGACCTGCGGCGCGCGCGCCACCTCCGCGCCGAGGTGCTGCCGCAAGAGGTAGAGCGACGACTCGACGACGCCGAGCGGATTGCGGAGCTCGTGCCCGATGTTGGCGGCGAAGTGATCGATCGTCGCCAGCCGCTCGGCGTTCCGATTCCTCTCGACGAGATCCTCGCGATAAGTCTGCAGCATGATGGCGAGCTCGAGATCGATGATCTGGTCGAGCGCCGCGCAGATCCGCCGCGCCGCCGCGGGCTCGATGACCTCGCGCTGCGCGACCTCGAGCAAGCGCACGCGGATCCGGTTCATGGCGGTGAACATGAACTGTTGAGGCAGGGCGATGCGGACGTGGACGCGCCCGATGCGCGCGCGAACGTCGTGGTATGCCTCGTCATGAGGCCCGAGCAACATCGTGTCGAGCCAGCGCACGAGGGTCTGCTTGAGGCGTTCGATCTGGGACGCGCCGCCCGTGATGGCCGCGCGGGCCCCCGGGTGTGCTTCGATGGCGGTGTAGAAGTCGTCGACGATCGGGACGAAGTGGGGCCGCGCCAGCGGGTGCAGCTGCCGGAGGGCCGCTGACGACTCTTCCGTGAAGCCGACGTAGGCCTTGAGGCTCTCGAAGAAAGTGGGTGTCGTGTCGGGCAACGCGACAGAGAGCCAAGCAAGGCCGGTGCCTGCGACGTGAAGGTCGGGCGTCACGCTCCGACTCTGGCACACGGGCGAGGTCGCGCAAAATGGTACGCGCCCGCACCGCGGGGCGCAGAATATGCGCGCGCGAGGTCAGGGCCGCGGCGGCCCGAAGGGTTTGACGCGCGTCGGGCGGCGACCCAGGTTGGAACGGCTGTTGCTGAGGTAAGTTGCGGAGGTTGCGATGAAGACCAGGATCATTTCTTGGGTCGTGGCGCTGGTGGTCGGCGCGGCCTGCGCGGGGACCCAGCCGAGCGTGAAGCCAGACGAGATGAGCGCGACGGAGCACCGCGACGCCGCCCGCCACGAGCGGGAGCTGGCCCAGCAGAACGTGAAGCTCTACGACCCGGGCGCGTCTCGGGTGAGCCCGCTTGCTCCTCCGGCCGCCCCCGGTAGCGACGTCGTGTTCCCGGCTTCGATCTACAACCCGACGGAGGGCTACCTGCGCGAGGCCGACAAGCACCGCGAGCACGCGCGCGAGCACGAGCGGGCCGCCGCCGCGCTCGAGCACTTCGAGGAGGGCGCTTGCCGCGAGTTCCCCGAGCAGACGAGGGCCGCCTGCCCGCTGCTCGGGCCGGTCACGACGATCGAGGACGTGCCGCGGGGCGTGCGCGTGACCTTCGCGCCGGGCACCCGCGTCGACGCAGTCGCCGAGCACATGCGTTGTCACTACGCTTATGCGCAGTCCCGCGCCTTCGACGCGCGCGTGACCTGCCCGCTCTACATGCCGGGCATCTCGATCCGTCGCTTTGGCGCGATCGCCGTCGACCTGACGGCGCCCGACGAGGCGCACGTCGCGGAGCTTCGAACGAGAAGCCGCGAGGAAGCCACGTACGCCAAGCACGATCGGAAGTGAGGATCTCGCCATGAATCAGCTCATCGCCTGCGCCACCGATTTCTCTCCTCAGTCTGAAAGCGCGCTCGCTTGGGCGGCGGCCGTCGCCCGCCGCGACGGGAGCCCCGTCGACCTCATCCACGTGGTGCCGGCAGTCCGAGAGGACGCGCGGATGCTCGTCTTCGACACGGCGCAGTTCGACGCCGAAAGGCTCCGCGTCGCCACGGAGCGGCTGCGCGAGGCGGCACGCGCGGCGGCGCAAGAGCTCGACGTCTCGATTCGCCCCCAGCTGCTCCGGGGCGAGCCTCACGAGAGCATCCTCGGGCACGCGCGGCAAGAGGACGCGCGCATGATCGTCCTCGGGACGGGCGAGTCGAGTGCGGTCGAGCGCTGGGTGTTGGGCAGCGTCGCCGAGCGAACGATGCGCTCCGCCGATCGCCCCGTCGTGCTCGTGCCGCGCCGGCCCGATCCCGCCGTTTGGTTGGCGGGCCGCGTGGGAGAGGCGCGCCGCGCGCCCAGGGTCCTCGCGGCGCTCGGCGACCACGACGACGGTTCGGACGATGGTTCGATCCTGGGCTTCGTGGCCAGCCTCCGTCGCGAGGCCCCGTGCGACGTCACGTTCCTGCACCTTTACTGGCCCATCGAGGAATACGCGCGGTTGGGACTGCAGGGCGCGCGTGATCTCTTCGAGGTGGACCCCGACGTCGTCAAGAACCTCGAGCCGGCGCTCCGTGTGAGGATCGACGGCTTGCCGGGGCAGGGCACCGTGAAGCTCGACATCCGCGCCGCATGGGGCGAGCCGGCCGCCAACCTGCTCGTGGCCGTCGAGGACTCCGAGGCCGACCTCCTCGTCGTGGGGGCGCACGAGCGTCACGGCGCGACGCGCTTTCTCACGGGCTCCATCGCGCAGCGCCTCGCGCGCCAATCGCGCTACGTGCCCATCGCGATCGTCCCCGCGGCCCCCGCGACGCTCGCGCGCACCGCCGGGATCCCCGCGCTGCGCACGGTCCTCGCGGTGACCGATCTCTCCGCGCTCGGGAACGCGGCCGTGGCCCACGCCTACGCGCTCGTGCGTGGCACGGGCGGCACCGTCGAGCTCTGCCACGTCCACGAGCATGCCCTCCCGAGCCCGTCATACGCCTACAACGCCGCCGGCCCCGGGCTGAGCGACGTCGAGCGGGCGCGCCTGCTCAAGGAGTTGCGCGATCTCGTCCCCGCCGAGGCGAAATCCCTCGGTATCGCCACGCACGTGTCGATCGTCGACGGCGGCAAGGCGGCCGAGGCGATCGTCCAGGCCGCCGAGCGCCTCGACGTCGACGCGATCGCGATGGCCTCACACGGCCGGGGCGGGCTGGCGCGGACGGTGCTCGGCTCCGTGGCGGGAGAGGTCGTGCACCGCGCGCACCGCCCCGTCTACGTCGTCCGCAGCCGTTGATGGGAGCGTGCCTGTCACCCGATCGATAGGACCCCTCGCGTGCTACCCACGCCTCACTTCCACGTCGGTCCGGGCCGCGTACTCACGGCCGCCGCGGTGACGGTATTGGCGGCCACGGTGGAGATCGGGGTGGCTCGGCGAGCCGGCAGCTACTTTCTCGTCGCGGACGCGGTGCACTTGGTGGCCCATCTCGCCATCTTTGGCGTGTTGCTCTTGCCGCAGCGCGGGCGGCACGCCATTCGCGAAGACGTGCTGAGCTGCGCCGTGCTGTTGCTCGTTTTCGCCGTCGCGGCCGTCATTGGCGCAGCCTCCCTGCGCGCGCTGCGCAGACCCGAGCTCGAACCGCCGCCGGCCGCATTGCTCTTCTCGCTCTTTGGCCTCGTGGCCAACCTGATCACCGCCGAGCTCTTCCGAGAACCGGCCCATGAGCGCTGGTCGTTCCGCGCCGCCTTGGCCCACGAGCTGTCCGACGCGTCGTTGACCGTCGTCGGGTTGCTCGGCGCCGCGGCCATCGCGTGGTTTCACCTCAGGTGGATCGACTCGGGACTGTCGCTCGTCATCGCGGTGTGGCTCGCGGTCTGGGCGAGCCGGTTGCTTCTACGCCGCCTCGTCGCCGGTCCGAGCGTCTGGTATACGGCCTCGTGATCGGCACCCTCCGC
>DATKFB010000271.1:0-3120 GCA_035544435.1 Polyangia bacterium | reverse complement strand
CGGCGATGGGCGCGCCGCTGCCACTTATTTGCGGCGCGCCGCGGCCGACCACGTGAGCGCCGCGGCGCCATCAGACGCGGTTCGATGTCTGCGCGAGGCACTCGCCCTCGATCCGGAGCATCTGCCGTCGCTCATGGCGCTGCGTCGCGACGCCGCCCACCGCCGCGATCTGGCGGCGATCGTCGAGGCTTCCGCCATGGAGGCGCGCGTCCTGCGCGGGCGCGAGGCGCGCCTGGCAGCGTTGCTGCGCGCCGCCGAGCTGGCGCGCCACGACGATACGAGCACGGCGCCGCCGCCCAATCGCCACGTGCGCGCGCTTGGCCTCTTCCGGCAGGCGCTCGATCTCGAGCCCGGCAACGAGGTCGCCTTCGCCGGGCTACGTGCGCTCCTCGAGGAGAACGCGGCGCACGCCGTTCTCGCCGAGGCGCTCGCAGCGCGCGTCGCGGCGGCGCGCAACCCCTTCGAGATCACGGCGCTGCGGCTGGCGCGCGCCGAGCTCCTCGCGGGCCCCCTCAGCGATCGGCGCGGCGCCAAGGCGGAGCTCGAGACGATCTTGCAGAAGGAGCCTCAGCACGCCCGCGCGCTCGCGCGCCTGTCCGATCTCCAGTACGAAGACGGCGCCTTCGTCGAGGCGGGAGAGCTCTATCTGCGGCGCGCCGTCGTCGAGCGCGCGCCGGAGGTCTTGCGCGAGGTGCTCGTGCGCTTGGGTCGCATCTACACGCAACACGTGCCCGACCCGAGCCGCGCCATCGGGGCCTACGCGCGCGTGCTGCAGACCGAACCGGAGGATCGCGAGGCCCTCGAGGCGCTGTCCGATCTCTATGTCGAAGTTGGTGACACCAAGAGAGCGCTGGCCGTCACGGAGGCGCTCGCGCGGCTCGAGCGCGAGCCGGCCCGCCGCCTCGCGGCCCTCGTCCGCTGCGGGCAGCTGCACGAGCGCGCGGGCGATCTCCGCCACGCCGCCGCCCACTTCCGCGCCGCCGCGGACGAGGCGCCGCGCGACGTTACGGCCGTGACCGAGCTCGCGCGCTTCCTCGAGCGCACGCGCGACCACGCGGGCAGGCGCGCGTTGCTCGATCACTCCGTGGGGCTGCTCCGCCACGACGTCGAGCGCGGGCGCTTCGATCTCGGGACCTTGCGCGCGCTGGTGCCGCTCCTGCAGGCGCGCGGGGAGACGCGTGCGGCCGCCGCGGCGGCCCAGCTCCTCGCGGCGACGTCCGACGACGCGGCCGAGCGGGAGGCCGCCCGCGGCTGGGCGGCGCCGCCGCCGCGCGGGCGGCGTCTGGCGGCGCTCGCGCGGCCCGAGCTCGACGAGCGGACGTTCCCGCCCGCGCTCTTGCCCGGCATGCGTCACGTCATGCGCCTCGTGGGGCCGTACCTCGCGAAGGGCGCGCCCGATCTCGCGCGCCACGGCGTCGCGCGCGGCGAGCGACTCGCGCGCGGCCAAGCCGCGCGCGACGTCTTCGAGGGCGTCGCGGCCGAGCTGGGAGTCGCCGATGTCGACGTCTATCTGCGCTCGCCTTCGTCGGGCGTCGGCGGTTCCGAGACTAGCAGCCTCCGCGTCGAGCCGGGCGAGCGGCCCGCCATCCTCCTCGCGGCGGAGCTGCCGGCGCTGGGCGGCCGCGCATTGCGTTTCGCGGCGGCGCGCGCCTTGCGTCTCGTGGCGACGCACCTCGATCTGCTGCTCGCCGTGCCGCCCGCCGAGGCGGGCGCTCTTCTCGGCGGCATCATCCGTCAGTTCGTGCCCGACTTCCGGCACGCGGGCGTGCGCGACGACCTGCTCGATCGGGAGGCGGAGCGTGTCGCCAAGGTCTTGCCGCGCAAGCTCAAGCCGGACGTCATGCCGTTCGCCGTCGAGAGCGCGGGCGCGTTCGATCTCGAGGCCCTGCACGCCGCGGTGCGCGACGGCGCGAACGCCGTGGGGCTCCTGGCGTGCGGCGACCTCCCTGCGGCGCTCGCGGCCCTCGTCGCCGGCTCGGGCCGCACGCTCGCGCCCGCCGACCTCTCCCCACATGCCGAGGCGGTCGCGCTCCTGCGCTTCGCGCTCTCCGACGACTACGACGAGCTCGCGCAAGCCATGGAATAGAAGCGCCCGCGCGTGCTAAATTAACGCGATGCCCGTCGGAGACGCCCAGCCGCCCGCCGACGACCCGCTCATCGGGATGGTGCTGTCGGACCGGTACCGGATCATCCGCAAGCTGGGCGAGGGCGGCATGGGCGCGGTCTACCAGGCGGAGCACGCCCTCATCGAGAAGCGCATCGCGCTCAAGGTGCTCTTCCCCGAGCTCACGCGACGCACCGATCTCGTGGCGCGTTTCCTCCAGGAGGCCAAGTCGGCGTCCCGCATCGGGCACGAGAACGTCATCGACATCTCCGACTTTGGCCAGTCACCCGAGGGGCTCGTCTATATCGCGATGGAATACCTGGACGGCCACGATCTCGCGCACCTCATCCGCACGGCGGGGCCGCAGCCGTGGACGCGCGCGCGGCCCATCCTCATGCAGATCGCGAAGGCGCTGCGCGCCGCGCACGAGCACGGGATCATCCACCGCGACATGAAGCCCGAGAACGTCTTCCTCATCCAGCGCGAGGGGCGACCCGACTTCGTCAAGGTGCTCGACTTCGGCATCGCGAAGAGCGTCAACGTCGACGACGGCGGGCCGCGCCTCACGCAGGCTGGCATGATCTTCGGGACGCCAGAGTACATGTCGCCCGAGCAGGCGCAGGGGCAGACGCCCGACCACCGCGTCGACGTCTACGCGCTCGGGTGCGTGATGTACCACCTCCTCACGGGCTCGGTGCCGTTCACCGCCGACAACTTCATGGGGATCCTCACGAAGCACATGCTCGATCCGGTCCAGCCCCCGCGCCGGCGCAGCCCCGGGCTCGGAATCGCCAGCGACGTCGAGGCCGTGTGCCTGCGCGCCCTCGAGAAGGATCGCGACAACCGCTGGCAGGACATGGATCAGTTCTACCGGGCGCTCGGCGGCGCGGGCGGCGAGCCGTTCGAGTCCTCGAGCGTCTACGAGCCGAGCCCGGCGTTGCGGTACCCGGCGCCCGCCGCGCCGAGCCCCACCGGCCGGCAGATGCGCACCGAGCTCGTGGCGCCGCCGGCGCCGC
>DATKFB010000270.1:0-5424 GCA_035544435.1 Polyangia bacterium | reverse complement strand
AGCCTCCTCGGCACCGCCGACACGCCCCAGCACCTCAGCGACTACATCGCGCCCGACAACCCGCTCCAGATAGGCGGGCAGCTCTATCTGCGCGCGCAGTCGAGCGGCAAGCAGGGCCCCGACGCTTGGTCGCTCACGGCGCCGAGCCTCCTCGACGTCTATCTCGACGCGCGGCCGAACCCGCGCGTGCGCGCCTTCGTCCTCGGCCGCATGAGCTTCGATCCGACGGCGCCGCCCGGCACGGGGGCGTCCACCCTGCTCGCGGGCGGCAGCGGCGGCGCGTTCGCTGGCACCTCGGCCACGGGCTTCACGACCTTCACGACGGCCCGCGGTCCCACCTCCATCCTCGACCAGATGTGGATCCGCTTCGACGTGCTGAACCGCGTCTACGTCACGGCGGGCAAGCAGCACGTGCGCTGGGGCACGGGCCGCTTCTGGCAACCGACCGACTACCTGCACCCGATCAAGCGCAACCCGCTCGACGTCTTCGACGCGCGTCCTGGCACGACGATGCTCAAGCTCCACGTGCCGTGGGAAGCCAAGGGCTGGAACTTCTACGGCTTCGGTGTCACCGAGGATCCCAACCAGGCCACGAGCACGCTGCGCCAGGTCGCGGGCGGCGCGCGCGCCGAGCTCGTCCTCCTCGGCGCCGAGGTCGGCCTCGACGCGCTCGTCAAGGACGGCCAGAAGCCGCGCTACGGCATCGATGTCTCGACGGGCATCTGGGAGCTCGACGTCTACGCGGACGTCGGCATACGCTCGGGTCAGGACTTCTGCGCCGTCCACCCGGCATCGGGCGGCGGCTCGACCGGCCGCATGTTCGAAGGTGGGCCGTGTCCCGACCCGGTGACTCTGAATCCTTCGCCGACGCCCGACGAGATGGCTCAGGCAAACAAGTTCGACGTCGGGCCCCTCACGGGCGTCAAGGTGCAGGCCGTGGGCGGCATCAACTGGTCGCACAAGTACAACGACAACGACATGTTCACGCTGGGCGGCGAGTACTTCTACAACCAGCCCGGCTATTCGGACGCGGCCATTTACCCCGGGCTGCTCATCAACAGCAACTACACGCCCATCCTGAACTTCTTCTACACGGGGCGGCACTACGCGGCGCTGTTCGCGTCGTTCCCAGCGCCCTACTCGTGGAACCTCACGACCTTCACGCTCTCGACGCTGGCGAACCTGACCGATCAGTCGTTCATCTCACGCGTCGACTATTCGTTCACGCTGCTCACGCACATCTCGCTCGAAGCGTTTGCGGGCGTCCACTACGGCCACTCGGGCGGCGAGTTTCGTCTCGGCTTCGACATCGCCGGCTTCCACAATGATCCGGCGCTCATCGACCTGGGCGTGGCGCTGCGCCTGAAGATCTGAGCGTCTTCGCCTCCGACCAGACGGAGCGGCGCGGCGCTGCGACGTGAAGCCGTAGTACCATGCACGTGTGAGGAACGGTGGCGGTCACGGGGGATTTCTGCTCGCCGTCGGGCTGATGGTCGCGGTGCCGGGCAGTGCGCAGGGGTTCGTTCGTTACAAGACGCCTGCGGGCATACCGTTCGCGTGGGCACAGACCTGCATTCCGTTGACGGTCTATCCCAACGATCTCACCGAGCTGTCGCCCGAGCAGACGACGCACGCCGTGACCGCGGCGGCTGCAGCGTGGAGCGCGGACCTGAACGCGTGCACCTTCCTGAAGATTCAGGTTGGCAGCTCGACGGCGGCTACCCCGACCGCCACGCTCGACGGGCGCAATTCCGTCATATTCCGGAGCACGAGCTGGTGCTCCCCGAGCGATTCGCCCGGGATCTGCTCCTACGCTCCCGAGTCACTCGCCATCACGACAGTATTCGCGAACCGCAGGGACGGCAGGATCTTGGAAGCGGACGTCGAGGTGAACGCCAAGAACTACATCTGGGCCGACCTGACGCTCGAAGGCGCGGGTGCCGGCAAGCAGGATCTGCAGAACGCCGTTACGCACGAGCTGGGTCATCTCATCGGACTCGACAACTCCTGTGTCTCAAGGAAAGTCTTGCCGGTGCCGCTGGACAACGCGGGGCAGCCGGTCCCGAGCTGTGACACGGCGAGCCCGGACGTTCAGGCGACGACGATGTTCGACTCAAACCTTCCCGGCGACATTTCCAAGAGAACGCTCGCCCCCGACGACATTCAGGGCCTCTGTACGATCTATCCCGAGGCTTCGGATCCCGGTATGTGCCCGAACGCGGACGGTGTCAGCGACGGTGGCCGTGCCGACGAGACGGCTGCCGTCGGCCTTGATGGCCGTGCCGACGAAGCGGACGTCGGTCTTGATGGACCTACCGACGAAGCGGCTGACGTTGGCCTTGATGGACCTGCCGACGGAGCTAGTGAGGTCATCGCCGATGCGGGCGGGCCTCCCGATCACGAAGACGCGGACGAAGGTACGGCCGACGGCGCCGCGAAGACGATGGCGACCTCGGGAGGATGTGGGTGCGACGAGAGTCGGGGCGGGCCCCGCGTCGTGGGCATTCTGGCGCTAGCGGCTGTCATCGTCGCTGGTCGCCGTCGCCGTCCTCGCCTTTGAGGCGCGCCAGAAGCCGTCGTGTAGGCTGAAGAGCTCTGCGCGGACGCCAAGGGGCGTCAGCCGTCAGCCGGGCTTTTTCGGTCGCGGGATCTTGTACTGGTCGAGGCGCGCCACGAACGTGCGCCGCGGGATGCCCAGTCTCTTGGCGGCGCGGCTCTGGTTGCCGGCGCACGCCGCGAGCGCGTCGATGATGCGCTGGCGCTCGTCGGGCGCGTCCGCGGCCGCGACCGGGCGGCTCGCCTCCACCCGCTGAAGGCCGGGGTTCGTCGTCGGGGCGCCGAGCTTCTCCATGGGCAGGTGCTCGGTGTCGAGCATCGGGCCCGCGCACAGCAGCACGGCGCGCTCCATGACGTTCTTGAGCTCGCGGATGTTGCCGGGCCAAGAATACGCCTCGAGGAGGCCCATGACCTCGAGCGGGATGCGGGGCTCGGTGCGGCCGAGCTCGCGGCAGATCTGCTGCACGAAGGTTTGGGCGAGCCGTGGAATCTCGCCGACGCGCGCGCGCAGCGGCGGGATCGTGAGCGTGATGCCGTTGAGCCGGAAGAACAGATCGGCCCGGAACGTGCCGCGCTCGACCTCGGCATCGAGGTTGCGGTTGGTCGCCGCAAGGAAGCGCACGTCTATCTTGCGCGGTTTGACGCTGCCGAGGCGCGCTACCTCGCGCGTCTCGAGGACGCGCAGCAGCTTGGCCTGCGTCTGAAGCGGCAGCTCGCCCACCTCGTCCATGAACAGCGTGCCGCCGTGCGCGGTCTCCATGAGGCCCGGCTTGGCCTGCACGGCGCCCGTGAAGGCGCCGCGCTCGTGGCCGAAGAGCTCGCTCTCGAGCAGCGTCTCCGAGAGCGCCGCGCAGTTCAGGCAAACGTAGGGCCCGCTGCGCCGTGGGGAGAGGCGGTGCACCGTCTCCGCGAGCAGCTCCTTGCCCACGCCCGTCTCGCCCATGATGAGGACGTTGATCGTGCCGGCCGCCGCGCGCTCGGCGAGCTGCTGGATGCGCAACATCGCCTGGTCGGGCGCCGCTGCGCGCACCGGCAGCATGTCCTCGTCGCGCAGCGTCTCGGGGCGCAGGAGCGGCGCGCGCTTCGAGCGCTGCTGGACGATCAACACGGACGAGCCGATCTGGATGGTGTCCCCGGCGGTCACGGGCACCTTCTGGCCGCGCGCGAGCGCTTGCTCCTTGATGCGCGTCCCGTTGACGCTGCCCAGGTCCTCGAGGTACATGCCGTCCCCATCGACGCGCACGTGCAGGCGCGCGTGCGCGCGCGAGGCGAGGGGGTCGTCGACGCGCACGGCGTTGCTCTCGCCGCGCCCGATCGTGAGCGTGCCCGACGCGGGCAGGTTGTACGTCGTGTACGTGTCCCGACCGATGACCAGCAGGAAGGCGCCCACGCCGTCGGGATCCCCGGGCCCTTGGTGGTTGCCGACGACGGTGGTTTGGAACTTCACGCCTGGCTCCCCGCTCGCGAAGGCGAGTATCGCCAGGCCGCCCACGCGCCGCAAGGGTGGTTGCACGACTTGTGCAAGGCTGCGCAACTTGTCCTCCTTCGCTCGGGCAACTGGCCGGCATCCGTTCGACCCGCCGAACGGCTCGCGCTCTCGGAAGGGCAAAAGGCCGCGGCCGGGGCCGAAAGGCTCGCCCTCGGTAAACGGCCCGGTTCGTGGAAATTCCTGAGAGCCTGGTGGCACACCCCTTGCTGAAAGGGTGCCCGTGCAGACCGAACAGATGGTTGAGGAGTTCGAATCGGTGCTCTACGCGCGGGCGCTGCGCCTCTTACGCAGCCCCCAGGATGCCTGGGACCTCGTCCAGGACACTTTCGAGCACGCCTTGCGCGGGTACGCGCGCTTCCAACCGGGCACGAACCTCCGCGTGTGGCTCATGACGATCATGCACCACCTCTTCATCGACTCTTGTCGGCGGAGGGCCCGCGAGCCCAACGCCGCCCCCATCGAGGAGCACGAGATCCCGAGCCCCGAGCCCGTGCCGCCCTCGCCGTGGGAGGCGATCACCGACGAGGAGATCGCGGCCGCGCTCGCCGGCCTCGAGAGCCCCTTTCGCGAGGTCTATCAGCTACGGCTCATCGATCGCTGCAGCTACGAAGAGATCGCGGAGCGGCTCACCATTCCGCGCTCGACGGTGGGGACGCGCCTGCTGCGGGCGCGCCAGAAGCTCAAAAAGACGTTGCTCGACCGGGGTCGCATGAGGACGGGGGCCATTCGATGAAGTGGGGATACGACTTGGGTGAGAGAGACGGGCTGGAGGGCCGCGGCGCCCCGGTATTGGACGGGGTTGGTGGGAGGGCGCCGCGGCTGCTGGCCCGGGTGGCCGAGATCATGGCGGCGCCGGTCGTAGCGGTAGACCCCCTCGCGACGGTGGGGCGGTCGCTCGCGGTCGCCGAGCGGCACGGCTTCTGTCACGTGCCCATCGCCTGGGAGGACGGCGAGCTCGTCGGCATTACCTGCGTGTGCGATCTGTGGGGAGCCAAGCCGCACGAGCTCGTCATCCAGCACATGAGAGTTCCCACGGTAACGATCGGCGCGCGCGAGACCTTGCTGCGCGCCGCCGACCTCATGCGCGAGCGGCAGGTCGGCTGCCTCCCCGTGCTCGACGAGCGGCGGCGCCTCGTCGGCATCGTCACCGAGGGCGACCTCATGCGCCTGGGCGCGATCGGTCTCGATCAACTCCCGCCCTCCTGCGTGAGCTGCGGCAGCCGGCACCACGTGCGCGTGGGCGCGCCGGCGCGCGGGACCGACGCCGGCGCGTACTGTCTGCGCTGCCTCGGAGAGCGCCAGTGCGTCGTATCGGTCGCGCCCGCGCCTTCGAACGATCCGTCGTAGCCGGGAGGCGGTCGAGCCGCCGCCGTTCGCAC
>DATKFB010000269.1:0-4257 GCA_035544435.1 Polyangia bacterium | reverse complement strand
GTGAGGCTCCAGCGCAGCGCCGCGCGCGGATCGTCGGGGCCGTCCCACAGCAGTGCACAGAGGCGCTCGCGCAGGTGCGGCTTGGCGGTCGCCACGAGGTAGGCCAGGAGCGCGCGCGTCTTCTTCGAGGCGGGCAGCGCCTGCACGCGCCCGCCCAGCGAGAGCTTGAGCTCCCCCAGCAGCCTGATCTCCACGGCGCGCGCGCTCACGTCTCCCTCGAAGTGCAATATCCCACGTTTCGAAGGGCGGTTTCGCCCCCTGGCGCCGCTGGCGCGAATTCCAACGCTCGCGCCAACGGACCCTCCAACGGGCGGCCGGCAGTGTCATTCGTGCAAGCCGGGCCGTGCCGGACCGGCAAAGGAATGAACAAGGAGAATGACCATGAGCTCACTCATCAAGTCCGTCGCCCTCACGCTGTCGCTCGCGCTCGCGCCCTGCGCTTACACGAGCACCGCTTGCGCCGAGACCGCCGCGCCGGCCATCGCGAAGCCCGACATGAAGCAGGTCGAGATGCACCTCAAGCAGCACCAGACGTACCCGGCGACGCGCGCCGAGCTGCTCGCCTCCTGCAAGAACCTCATGGAGTTCAGCGACGGCGAGAAGGCCTGGTTCGCGGCACACCTGCCCGACGGCACGTACAAGTCGTCCGCCGAGGTCATGAAGGCCCTGCGCAAGTAACCCCCGCCCACCTGAAAGGAGACACGCCATGACGACCACGACGATCGACGAGAAGAAGCTCAACGAGTTCATGGGGCGCGCCGTTGGCGACATCGGCGCGGGCATCAGCGCCGCGCTGGTGGTGATCGGGGACAAGCTCGGGCTCTACAAGGCCATGGCGTCGGGCGGACCCGTCACGTCCACCGAGCTGGCGGCGCGCACCGAGACCACCGAGCGCTACGTGCGCGAGTGGCTCAACAATCAAGCGGCGGGCGGCTACGTCACGTACGACACCGAGACCCGCCGCTACACGCTGCCTCCCGAGCAGGCGCTGGCTCTGGCCGACGAGACGAGCCCGGCCTTTCTCCCGGGCGCGTTCCAGATCGTCGCGGCGGCGATGCGGGCCGAGCCACGCATCGCGAACGCCTTCCGGACGGGGGCGGGCCTTGACTGGACGGAGCAGGACCCCATCCTGTTCGAGGGCACCGAGCGGTTCTTTCGCCCGGGCTACATCGGCAATCTCACGACGGCCTGGCTGCCCGCGCTCGACGGCGTTCAGGACAAGCTCGAGCGCGGCGCGCGCGTCGCCGACGTAGGCTGCGGGCACGGCGCGTCGACGATCCTCATGGCGCGCACCTTTCCGCGGTCCCAGTTCGTAGGCTTCGACTATCACGCGGCGTCGATCGAGACCGCGCGCCGCCGCGCGCGCGAGGCTGGCGTGAGCGATCGCGTACGCTTCGAGGCCGCGAGAGCGCAGGACTTCCCGGGGGCGGGCTTCGACCTCGTGGCCTGCTTCGACTGCCTCCACGACATGGCCGATCCGGCCGGCGCCGCGCGCCACATTCGGGGCGCGCTTGCCGCGGACGGCACGTGGCTCCTCGTGGAGCCCTTCGCGAGCGATCGCATCGAGGAAAATCTGAATCCCGTCGGACGGGTTTTTTACGGTGCCTCGACGGTCTTCTGCGTGCCGTGCTCGCTGGCGGGCCATGGCCCCGCGCTGGGGGCGCAGGCGGGCGAGGCGCGGCTGCGGTCGATCGTGGTGGAACAAGGCGGTTTTTCACGTTTCCGTCGGGCGACGGAGACACCCTTCAACCTCGTGCTCGAGGCGCGGCCGTAGCGGTCGTTACCGGTAGTCCCCGGTCGCACATTGCCCCTGGATTTTTCGCCCTGCGTAACCAAAGAAACGTTCACCCGAAAGGATCCGGAAACAACGGCCGACCTATTCTCCAAGCGCACGATCAAAAGGAGGACGGACCGGCTTTCGGTGGTCGATTTTCGGGAAATGTTTTTGGTACAATCGTTGTTGCTGTAAGGGGCACGAAACAGGGGAGGGTTCGATGCAGCTGCGTCACATCAGTCCGCGATCGATTGATTGGGTAGATGCGATGGAGGGGGGAGGAGGCCGAGGCTGGGACAAGCTGGCTCCCGAGGAGCGCACCAAGCTTCGAATGAGCCAGGTTCCGACGGTGCGGGAGCACGGCGGCGCGGAGAGGGACGAGGACCACAAAGGCGAGGACGACTACGGCTGGGGGGCCGCCCCGGCCTCGAGATAGGCCACCAGCAGCTCCGCGACGCGGTCTTGGGCACGCCGGGCTTCGGCCGCGCTCGCGATGTCGTTCATGAGGATCGAGAAAATGAGGGGCACGTGGCCGGGTGAGCCGGCGAAGCCCGAGAGGCAACTCACGTTGGCCAGGGTGCCCGTCTTCGCACGTACGTAACGCTCCGCGAGCGTCGCCGCCATGCGGTGCGCGATCGTGCCGTCGGTGCCGGCGACCGCCAGCGAGGCGAGGAACTCGGCCGAGATGCGAAAGTCCCGCGAGGCTGCGCGCAGCACCCTCGTGATCTGCTCGGGCGTGAAGTGGTTCGAATCGTAGAGGCCCGAGCCGTTCGTCATTTGATAGCTGCCTCGCGGCAGGCCGACGCCGGCTAGGTAGCGCGCGACGGCCTCGATGCCCTTCTCCCACGTGCCGGGGCGTCCCACGATCTCCGCGCCGAGCGTGCGCACGACCTGCTCGGCCATGAAGTTGTTCGAGCGCTTGTTGAGGTCCTGGACGACGACGGCGAGCGGCGCCGACTCGTGCGTCGACAGGACGCGCAGGCCCTGCGCGGGCGCGGCGCCGACGCGCGTAGGCTTCTCGACGATGATGCCCCGCCGCTCGAGCTGTTGGCGCAGCGACTGGCCTGCGAACAGCGCCGGGTGTACCACGCGACGATAGAACGTGCGCGGCTCGCTGCCGAGGCGCACGCGGCCCGCGACGACGATGCGTGTCCGCGTGCCGCCCTCGTCGCGCGTCTCGACGCCGGGAGCCGCGGGACCCTCGGTGGCCGTCACGACGCCGCCCGAGAGGACGAAGTACGGCGAGGCGGGCTCGACGGTGACGCGGGCCGGAGCGCCCGCGACGGGGCCGGGGATGATCGTGACGGCGACAACGTTGAAGTCGAGCGAGGCGGCCGACGAGGGGGCGCGCGACGCCGTCGAATCCGTCTTTTGGTCATAGGCGGGGCCCACCGTGGCGCCGTCGAAGAAGCGGTCGTCGACGACGAGCGCGCCGTGCACCTTGCGCAGGCCGAGCGCCGCGAGATCGGACACCATGGCCGCGAGATCCTCGACGTCCAGCGTGGGATCCCCTCCGCCGCGCAGCACGAGATCGCCCGCGACCTCGCCGGCCGGCGCGAGCGCGGGGCCCGAGGGAGCGGCGGCGACCGCCAATGTCGTGCGCCAGCGGTACTCCGGGCCGAGCAGTGACAGCGCTGCGGCGGACGTGACGATCTTGACGTTCGAGGCTGCGTTGAGCGGCGTTTTCTCGGCGCGCGCGTAGACGGGCTTGCCGCTGTCGGATTCGATCACGAGCACGCCTACCTTGGCCTTGGCGAGCGCGGGCGCGCCGAGCGCCGCGTCGAGCTCGCTCTTGAGCCAGGCGCGCCGCGCCACCGCATCCGCGGGCGCCTTGGGCTGATCGGGGGACGGGACGCTGGGTGGAGCGAGGCCGGGGAGCGGGCGGGGCGCCGCCGGGGGGGCGGCCTCCGTCTCGGAGGGCGGGTTGGCCGGCGCGGGCGCCGTCGCCGCGGGCGCGGCGAGCACCAGCGCGGGCAGCAGGGCCAAGGAACGCAGTCGGTCGCGCAACGCGCGCCCACGGTAACACCCGCCCCCCGCGGGTTCTAGTTTCGGGCGCGGCGGCGCGCGCGCCCCGCCGCCGCGCGCCGCCTGGTAGATTTCGCCCCATGGACCTCTTCGCGCGCGCCGCCGTCCGCGATCGCCGCGGCCAGCCGCTCGCCGAGCGCATGCGTCCGCGCACGCTCGCGGAGTTCATCGGCCAGGAGCACATCCTCGGCCCGGGCAAGCTCCTGCGCCGCGCGCTCGAGGCCAAGGAGCTGCCGTCGCTCATCCTTTGGGGCCCGCCGGGCACGGGGAAGACGACGCTCGCGCGGCTGCTCGCCGGCGAGGCGGGCGCGCGCTTCGTCGCCGTGTCGGCCGTCATGGCGGGCGTCAAGGAGCTGCGCGAGGCCATCGGCGAGGCGGCGGTCGAGCGCGACCAGCACGGCGCGCGCACGGTGCTCTTCGTCGACGAGATCCACCGATTCAACAAGGCCCAGCAGGAC
>DATKFB010000268.1:0-6684 GCA_035544435.1 Polyangia bacterium | reverse complement strand
CCGCGCCCGCGCGCGCGGATGGGGCGACCGTCCGGCAGCGAGAACTGAAGCAGCAAGAGCTCGCCCACCTCGAAGAGGATGTCGGAGCGCAGGAAGGCGCCGCCGCCCGAGACGTCCGCCGAGTCGAAGCGGATGCCGGTGCGCGCCTTGCTCGCGGCGTCGCTCACGAGCACGGGGAGGACCAGCGAGCTTCGCGTGTGTCTGCGTGTGTCGCGCCGGATGGGGCTGCGGCTCACGGCCGCAGCTCCACCGTGGCGGCGGAGCGGACCTCGACGGAGATGCGCGCCCCGGCGGCGCTGAGGGACGGGCGCAGGCTGGCGCGGTGCGCGAGCTCGATCGAGGCCGAGAACGGCGCGCCGGCCGGGCCGCCCATGGCGCGCGCGAGCTGCGCGATGAACGCGCGGGGGATCGTGACGACCGCCTCGGCGGGAGCGTTGGTGGGGATGGCGCAAGCAGCCGCGATCGTCGCGCCGAAGGGCCGCAGCTCGATGCGGCCGCCGGCTCCTCCCGCGACGGTCACGGCCAGTCCGTCCTGCGCGTCGAGGCGAGGCGCGGGCGCGCTCGCCTCGACCGGGGCGCCGTTGAACGCGATGAGGCGGGGCGCCGAGGGCACGGCCAGGTTCGCGACCGGCAGCTCCGAGTCGGCCGTGAAGAGCGTGACGTGGTCGGGGAGCGACGCCAGCGCGTGCGGCCCTGTCTCGGCGACGACGCCGCCGACGACCGTCGCGACATCAGGGTAAAGGCGCGGGAAGGGACGCAGCAACGTCGCGGCGGCTGGCAGACCTTCGCCGCCCAGGCCGACGCCGATCCCCGTGAGCTCCTGGAGCTCGATCGAGCCGCCGCGGATCATGAGTGCCGTCGTCGCGAGATCGATGTCGCGCAGCGCGCAGCCCTGCTCGGGCGAGGCCGCCGCCAGCGGATCGACGATGCCGAGCACGTCGGGGCGCCACTCGGCCGCCGCGGCGCCCCCTGAGAGCGCGGCCGTCGTCGTGGCGCGGAAGGCCAACACCTGAACCGTCGGGGCGCGGCCGCCGCTGACGTCGAAGCGGATCGAGACCTCGGCCGACTGCGTGCTGGGGGCCGCCTGGGCGTCGACCGTGCGCGGGACTTCGCCGCACGACGCCAGCGCCACGCCGCACGCGCACACGCCCGCGGCACGCGCGAAGCGTCGAAGACGACGTGGATTGGAAAAGCTGAAAAACGACATCCGAGCCCGTGTCGAAAGACCCCACACTATAGCCGGGTCCGACATTTCTAGCCAGATTCTGGGGCTAGGGCCGCCGCGCCGCGCCGCCGCTTTCTCGGCTTCGGCTGTGATATGAAACAAGGCCTTCATGTCACACGGATCGCCGCCCGGAGCGCCACCCGGCTCCCGAATCCGCCCGGAAGAGGTGCGCGAGATCGCAACGCTTTCGCGCCTTCGGCTCAGCGACGAGGAGGTCGCGAACCTCACCCAAGATCTCGACTCGATCCTGGGTTACGTCGCCGAGCTGGAGGCGCTCGACACGGCCTCCGTCGAGCCCATGACGCACGCCGTGCCCTTCGATTGTCCGTTGCGTCCCGACGAGGTCCGCCCGTCCCTGTCGCTCGAGGAGGCGCTGGCGAACGCGCCGCGCCGGGAGGCGAGCTTCTTCCAGGTCCCGCGGATAGTGCCCGGCCCCGCCGGCGCCCCGGCCGAGGACGAGCCGTGACCGACCCCGTCTTCGACCCCAAGGGCGCGACGATCGCGGCCATCGCGACGGGCGTGCGCGGCGGCAAGCTGCGCGCCCGCGCCATCGCCGAGGCCTACGTCGACCGCATCGCGCGCGAGGACGCGGCGCTCGGATGCTACGTGCGCGTCGACGCCGAGGGGGCGCGCCGCGCGGCCGACGCCGTCGACGCGGCCGTCAAGGCGGGGCGCGATCCCGGGCCGCTCGCAGGCGTGCCCCTCGGCATCAAGGACATCTTCTGCACGAAGGGCGTCGAGACGACGTGCGCCTCGAAGATCCTGCGCGGCTTCATTCCGCCCTACGAGTCGACCGTAACGTCGCGGCTCGCGGGCGCGGGCGCCGTCTCGCTCGGCAAGCTCAACATGGACGAGTTCGCCATGGGCTCGTCGAACGAAAACAGCGCCGTGGGGCCCGTCAAAAACCCCTGGTCGCTCGCCCACGTGCCCGGCGGCTCGTCGGGCGGCTCGGCGGCGGCCGTCGCGGCGTCGCTGTGCGTGGGCGCCACGGGCACCGATACGGGGGGCTCGATTCGCCAGCCGGCCGCACTTTGCGGCGTCGTCGGCATCAAGCCGACCTACGGGCGCGTCTCGCGCTACGGCGTCATCGCCTTCGCGTCGTCGCTCGACCACCCCGGTCCGTTCGCGCGGACCGTCGAGGATGCCGCCGTGCTTCTCGAGGTCATGGCGGGCGCCGACCCGCTCGACGCGACGAGCGTCCCGCAGCCCGTGGGCGCTTACGCCCAGGCCGCGCGCGCGGGCCGCGAGGGTCTCGCGGGCGTGCGCGTGGGCGTCCCCGACGAGTACTTCGCGGGCGGGATGGACGCCGAGGTCGAGGCGGCCGTGCGGGCGGCGCTCGACGAGCTCGCGCGCGCGGGCGCGAAGCTCGTGCCCGTCTCGCTGCCGCACACGAAGTACGCCATCGCGACCTACTACCTCGTCTGCACGGCCGAGGCATCGTCGAACCTCGCGCGCTACGACGGCGTCAAGTACGGGCAGCGCGCTGCCGAGGCGCGCTCGCTCGACGAGCTCTACGGGCGCACGCGCGGCGAGGGCTTCGGCCGCGAGCCCAAGCGGCGCATCATGCTCGGCACGTACGTCCTGCGCGCCGGCTACTACGAGGCGTACTACGGCAAGGCGCTGCGCGCGCGCCGCAAGATCGCCGACGATTTCTCGGCGGCGTTCACGAAGTGCGACGTGCTCGTCACGGCGACGTCGCCCGTGCCGGCCTTCCGCTTCGGCGAGCGCATGGGCGATCCGATGCAGATGTACCTGGCCGACGTGCTCACCGTGGCGCCCAATTTGGCCGGCATTCCGGCCCTCGCACAGCCCTGCGGTTTCACGCGCGGCGGCCTGCCGATTGGGCTGCAGATCATGGGCCCGCCGCTCGGTGAGGAAGCTTGCTTTCGCGTCGGGGGCGCGTACGAGGCCCGCACCGAATGGCATCTTCGACGTCCGTCGGACGTTGGAGACCCGTCGTGAGCGACCCATCAGTTGGAATGAGCGGCCCAGCCGTCGGCAAATACGAGGTGGTCATCGGGCTCGAGGTGCACGTGCAGCTCGCGACGAAGTCGAAGGTGTTCTCGTGGTCGTCGGCGGCCTTCGGCGCCGAGCCCAACACGCAGACCGATCCGGTGTGTCTCGGCATGCCGGGGACGCTGCCCGTGCTCAACCGCGGCGCCGTCGAGGCGGCCGTGCGCCTCGGTCTCGCGGCGGGCTGCACGATCCGCCGGCGCTGCCGCTTCTCGCGCAAACATTACTTCTACCCGGACCTGCCCAAGGGCTATCAGATTTCGCAGTTCGACGAGCCCATCTGCGAGGGCGGCACGATCAAGTTCCGCCTGCGCGGTGAGGCGCACAGCGTGCGCCTCACGCGCATCCACATGGAGGAGGACGCCGGCAAGAACTTGCACGCGGCCGCAGGCGTCAGCTTCGTCGACTACAACCGCGCGGGCGTCCCGCTGTGCGAGATCGTGAGCGAGCCTGACGTGCGCTCCGCCGAGGAGGCCGCCGAGTACGTGCGCGCCATCCGCGCCCTCGTGCGCTACCTCGGCATCGGCGACGGCAACATGGAGGAGGGCTCGCTGCGCTGCGACGCCAACGTCTCGCTGCGCCTGTACGGCGCCAAGGAGTACGGCACGAAGGCCGAGATCAAGAACATGAACTCCTTCAAGAACGTTCGCGACGCCGTCGAGCACGAGATCAAGCGCCAGGCCACGCTGCTCGACCGCGGCGAGCGGGTCATCCAAGAGACACGCCTGTGGGACGCGGTGCGCGGCGTGACGCGGTCGATGCGCTCGAAGGAGCAGGCGCATGACTACCGCTACTTCCCAGAGCCGGATCTCCCGCCGCTCGTCGTCGACGAGGCCTTCCTCGAGAGCGTGCGCGACACTCAGCCCGAGCTGCCCGAGGATCGTTTCGCGCGCTACACGACGGCCGAGGGCCTCTCGCCGCAGGATGCGGGCGTGCTCGTCGCCGATCGCGAGACGGCCGGCTACTTCGATGCCGTCGTGGCAGCGGGCGCGCCGGCCAAGCGCGCCGCCAACTGGGTCATCAACGAGGTGCTGGCGCGCGTCGCCGACCCGCGCGAGCTTGGCGGCGCCACGCTGCCCGTCCCCGCAACTGCGCTCGCCGCGCTCGTCGCGCTCATCGAGGCCGGCACGCTCTCGGGCAAGCTCGCCAAGGACGTCTTCGCACGCATGTGGGCCGAGCGTCGCACGGCCGCCGACATCGTGAAGGCCGAGGGCTTGAACCAGGTCTCTGACGTCGGCGCGCTCGAGGACGCGTGCAAGCGCGTCGTGGCCGCCCACCCCGACGAGGCGGCTCGCATCAAGGACAACCCCAAGCTCATGAGCTTCTTCGTGGGCGCCGTCATGAAAGAGACGGGCGGCAAGGCCAATCCGAAGGCCGTCAACGAGATCCTGAAGCGACTCCTCGGGGTGTGATGGCGGCCATCGCGCTGCCCCAGGGCCAGCGTCCGGACGAGCATCCGGACGTCCTGTCCCCGGTCTTCTGGCGCGACGGCGCCGTCGTGCTGCTCGATCAGCGGCGGCTGCCCGACGAGGAGCGCTGGACGGCGTACGACGACTGGGAAGAGGTCGCGCGCGCCATCGCCGAGATGGAGGTGCGCGGCGCGCCCGCCATCGGCTGCGCCGCGGCCTTCGCGGCGGCGCTCGCCTGGCGCGCGCAGGCGTCGCCGACGGTCCTGCGCGCGGCGCTGCGCGCCATCGGCGCGACGCGCCCCACGGCCGTTAACCTGGGCGCGGCGTTGCACCGGATCGCGAACGCCGTGGCGAGCGAGCGCGATCCGCTCGCCGAGGCGCAGGCGCTTTGGACCGAGGATCTCGCCGCCTGCCGCGCCATCGGCGCGCACGGCGCCACGCTCGTCCCCGACGACGCCGTCGTGCTGACCCACTGCAACGCGGGCGCGCTCGCGACCGCCGGGTATGGCACGGCCCTTGGCGTCGTGCGCGCGGCCGTGGCCGCCGGCAAGCGCGTGCGCGTCCTCGCAGACGAGACGCGCCCGTTCCTGCAGGGCGCTCGCCTCACGGCCTGGGAGCTCGCGCAGGAAGGCATCGCCTGCGAGGTGATCGTCGACAGCGCGGCGGCGCACTTCCTCTCGCGCGGCGAGGTCCAACTCGCCATCGTCGGCGCGGACCGCATCACGCGCAACGGCGATGTCGCCAACAAGATCGGCACGGCCGGCGTCGCCGCCGCCTGCCAGGTCTTCGGCGTGCCCTTCGTCGTCGCCGCTCCCACGACGACGCTCGACCTCGCCATGGACTCGGGCGCGCGTATCCCCATCGAAGAGCGCGCCGCCGACGAGGTGGCCGTCGTGGGCCGGCGCGTGGTCCCCGAGGGCGTGAAGGTCCGCAACCCGGTGTTCGACGTGACGCCCGCGCGCCTCGTGACCGCCATCGTGACCGAGGTGGGCGTCCACCGCCCTCCGTACGCGTTCAGCAGTCGCTGAGGACGGACCCGGTCAGGGCGTCGTGCAGGCGCCCGGATCTACGAAGAACGCCCTGGCGCTCGCAGATGCGTTGACGCTGTTGCCGACGACGCGGCCCGAGGAGTTGATCGATACGGCCGCAGAGGTCGCGCCGCCGAGTGTGCCGAGGTCGCGAATCGCGCCGAGCTGCCAGATGAAGGCGTGGTCCTTGCCCGCAGCATTCTGGCTCGTGCCCACCACTTGACCAGCGTCGTTTAGCGGACGACGGCCATCGACGCGGCTGCCTGTGCCACCCAGCGTACCGATATCCTGCATGACGCCGGCACTCCAGAAGAACGCGTGTTGCTGGTTGGCGGCCGTGAGGCTGACTCCGACCACTTGTCCGCCGGCGTTGATGGCCACGGCGGTGCTGGTCATCCCGCCGAGCGTACCGAGGTCGTGCATCGCCCCGCCGTGCCAAAGGAACGCGTGATCGTTCCCCGCCGCGGTCTTCGCGACGCCCACGACGTCCCCGGAGGCGTTGATGGCCATGCCGGCGCTGAACGCGCCACCGAGCGTGCCGAGATCCTGCATCGTGCCGTCCCACAGGAAGGCGTGCGTCTGCCCGGTCGTCTGGGCGGCGTCACCGGTTATCCTTCCGACCGCGCTCACGGCGACGGCGTGACCCATGCTTCCGCCAAAAGTACCTAGGTCGACCATTCCTCCCCCAAGGGTCCACGAGAACGGGTGAGTCACGGTCACGTCATCCAAGGTCGCGCTTCCGACGACGAGGGCCGTGTCGTTGGCGTCAGCCGCGATGCTCGGCGCGAACCTCTGATGAGCGAGCGTGCCAAGCTCGGAGCACGTCCCCGAACATATGATGGCCCTCGAATTACTGTCACCGCCGACAGCCGCAGCACCATTCGGCGTCTGTCCCAGGATCGTGAAGATCGGGAAGCCCAAGCCTCCCGTGTAGGCCCGCCCGGAGGTGTTGTAGGACGCGAAGTCGCCGCCGCTCGCTCCTGGTGCCGATATCACGGCCGACCCGGCG
>DATKFB010000267.1:0-8133 GCA_035544435.1 Polyangia bacterium | reverse complement strand
CGTCGCCGCGATCCCCCCGGCGACGACGGCGCCCACCCCCGTCCAGAACCACCAATTGCGCCACAGGGGCTGGGCCTCGCGCTGCGCCGGCGGCGGCGCTGTCGCCGTCACGACTGGAACGGCGCCCGTCGGGGGGAGCGGCGCCCGGTCGGCGGCGACGGCCGCGGGGGGCGGAGGCGGCGGCGCGGCGGCCGGGGCGGGCGCGAGCGGCGTCACGAGGGGCGGCGCCTCGACGGGCTTCGGCTCCACCGCGGGCGCCGGGGCGGCGGCCTGCGCCTCCAGCTGCTTCGACATCTCGGCGATGAGCTCCTCGACACGAAACCGGTTCGGCGCGTGGGGCTCGAGGGCGAGGTAGCGCCGGAAGAAGAAGCGCGCGCGCTCGAACTTGCCCATGTTGCGATAGCACTGCGCGATGTTGAAGAGGAACCCGGGCAGAGGCTTCGCCTCGTAGGCCGACTGATAGTCCGCGAGCGCGTCGCCGAACTTGCCGAGGTCGAAGCTCTTCTCGGCGCGGTCGTAGTGCGCGCGCGCCTGCTTCTCGTCGTCGAGCGGCGCCGCGCGCACCGTCGCCGACGCCGCCAACAACACGAAGGCGAGGAGAACGCCGAGACGCCGCCCGGACGCCGCGATGGCCATGGCGTCACTATCCTCTATCGCGGGAAGGGATCGATGGTTTTTTCGCTCCCGAGGGGGTCGCCGCCTCGAGGCGCGGCCGCGCGCGCCGCCGGTCGGGGCAACGGAGCCCGCGGCGCCAGCGGCGCGAGGATGACGCGGACCGTGCGGGTCGCCGCCGTCGAGACCTCGAGGCGCACGGTCTCATGGTCGGCGTGGGCAACGTCGACGAGGACCGTGCCGGCGCGGCGCGGGAACGCCCGGCGGAAGGGCGTCAGGCCGAGCAGCGCGCCGTCCGACGCGAGCCGCGCCTCCGCGCCGGCAGGCTCCGACTCGAACGTGAGGGTCACGAAGGGCGCGGCGGCGTTCGTGACCGCGGGGGCGGCGCGGGAGGCGAGCGCCTCGGCGCGACCCGACGGGTGGGACCAGCCGCGCGCCACGAGCACGCCCGCCAGCACGAGGCCCCCGAGCGCCGCCGCGACGCCGAGGGCGCGGAGCGGCAGCCGGCGCGCGCGCCCGAGCGAAGTCGCGCCCGTCACGATCGACACCGCCTCGCCGCGCGACAGCGCGGAGAGCTTCGCGCCGAGCTCGGCCGCCGACGAGAAACGGTCGACCGGTTCCTTGGCCATGCACCCCTGGACGATGGCGTCGAGCGCGCGGCCGAGCGGCGACGCACGCAGCTTCGGCGGGAGCCGCGGCACGGGCGCGCTCAGGTGCTGGATGAGCAGCTCGCCCGAGCTCCACCCCTCGTACGGCAGCCGGCCGCAGGCGAGCTCGTAGAGCATGACCCCCACGGCGTAGACGTCGGTCGCGTGATCGACGGCGTCCCCCGAGGCCTGCTCGGGCGACGCGTAGGCCGGCGTCCCCACGAACGGCCCCCGCCGCAGGCCCGAAGACGAAGACGCCCGCGGCTCAACGTCGAACGGCGTGCGCGCCGGCAGGGGTACGGCGACGCCGAAGTCGAGCAGCTTCACGAAGACGTCCGCGCCCGGACGCTCGCACAGGAAGACGTTCTCGGGCTTGAGATCTCGGTGCACGATCCCCGCCGCGTGCGCGGCGGCGAGCGCCGCGCACACGTCCGCGAGGATGGGCAGAAAGCGCTCGGGCGGCAGCGGCCCCGCGCGCATGGCGGCGCCCAGGGAGCGGCCCTCGAGCAGCTCCATGACGAGACCGGCGTGCTCCTCGGTCTCGACGACGTCGGTCACCTCGACGATGTGCGGATGATTGATGCGGGTGATCGCGAGGGCCTCGGCGAAGAACCGCGCGCGCGCCGCCGGACGCCCCGCGAGCGTGGCGTCGAGCAGCTTGAGCGCCGCGCGCCGTCCCAGCTTCTCGTGGACGACCTCGAACACGCAGCCCCCCGTGCCCTCGCCGAGAAGTCTCGTGAGGACGTAGGGCCCGATCTGCTGGCCCACGCGCGGGAGCCGTCGCTGCGCCGGCCGGAGCTTTTCGCTCGGCGTCTCGAGGGCGGCGTCTGGGGGCAGCTCGATCATTTGTCGTCGTCGAAAGGATCGATCGTCGTCGAGTTGCTGACGTCGGCGGCGCCGCGCGCCCGCGGCGCGCGCTCGCGCTCACGCGCCGCGCTCACGCGCGCCTCCGCGTCGAGGCGCACGGCGATCGTCGTGTCGCCGACGGCGTCGACGCGCCTATCGATGGGGCGGAAGCCTGCCTTCTGGAAGCGCACCTGTCGCGCGGCCCCCGCGGGGAGCACGAGCTCGAACGGCGTGACGCCCAGACGCGCGGCGCGCTCGTCGAGGATCTCGGCGCCGCTCGGAATCGACTGCAGCTCGACCGTCACGAAGGGCGTCGTCCGAACGACGAGCGGCGCCTCCGCGCGCGCGGGCGCGGACGCGCCCCGACGCTTTGCCGCCACCACCGCCCCCGTGAGCAGCGTCGCGGCGGCGGCGCCCACGGCGAGCCAGCTCCACTTCGCTCCGCGCGGCGGGCGCAACGTCAGCGTCGGGCTCGAGAGGGTGCGCGCGCCCCCGGCTGGCGTCGTTCGCCCCGGCGCGCGCGACGCGGGCGCCCATTCGAGCGCGTGACCGAGCGCGCTCGCGACGCTCTCGGCGAAGGCGAACGCGGTCTGCGGACGCCGCCCGGGATCCTTGTCGAGCGCGCGCATGATGGCGGCGTCGAGGGCCGGTGGGACGTCCGGGGCGTACGTGCGAATGGGCGGGGGCGTGAAGGTCGTCTGCCGCAGCAGGATCTCGGGCTGCGTTCCGCCGCCGAAGATCTGCCGCCGCGTGAGCATCTCGTAGGCGATGCACCCGAGTGAATACAGGTCGGCGCGGCCGTCGACGGTCGCCCCAGAGGCCTGCTCGGGCGCCATGTACTCTGGCGTGCCCAGCACAGCGCCCTGGACCGTCGAGCGCCCGTCAGGGCGATCGAGCTTGGCCACGCCGAAGTCGAAGATCTTCACGAAGTCAGGGCGCCCGTCCTTCTCGGCGAGGAAGACGTTCTCCGGCTTGAGGTCGCGGTGCACGATGTTGCGCGCGTGCGTCGCGTCCAGCGCCGCCGCGATCTGCTCGAGGATCGCGCCCGCCCGGCCCGGGTCGAGCCCGACGGCGCCGCGACGGCTCGCCGCTGCGTTGCCGCCGGCCGGCTTGTGGATCGCGTCGTGGAGGTCCTGGCCTTTGAGGTACTCCATGACGAAGTACACGTCGTCGCCCGACTCGACGAAGTCGTAGACCTCGACGACGTGCTCGTGGCGAATCGTGTTCGCGGCGCGCGCCTCGGCGAAGAAGCGCCCGACGAGGCCACGATCGAAGGTCAGGTCCTTGTGGAGGAGCTTGATGGCCACGACGCGTCCGAGGCGGCCGTGCACGGCGCGGTACACGGCGCCCATGCCGCCGTCGCCGAGGCGCTGCACCAGCAGGAAGCTCCCGAGCTCGGCGACGCGCGGGTCGGGGGGCGGCAGGCGCCTGCCGTCGATGGCGCATTTGTCCGTACTGGCTTCGAAGCGATAGCCGCAGGCGTCGCAGCGGCGGGAGAGGGTGGCTTCCATCGATGCGTTAGGCTCCGCGCCCGCTCTTGTCCGCGCCGCGACCACCCGATAGGACTACGGACATGCAAACCGACGCCGCCGGCGAGCACCCGTTCGCGGGCGGGTTCCGCCGGGTGTCGACGGGTCCCGAGCCGCTCGCGCTCGCGCGACTCCGGGCGCTGCTGCTCGAGGTGGCAAACGGCGGCAGCGCGCGGCTCCGCGAGGCGCTCGAGGGGTTTCGTTCCTGGCGCTCGCTCGCGACCCTCTGCGGCAGCGAGTGGACGGAAGGCCTGCGACGGAGCTCCGCCGCCGCGCGCCGCTTGCTCCAGAAGCGGTTGCGCGCGCTCGGCACGGCGCCGATCACGATCGCCTCCGCGGAGCGGCTGCCCATCGGCTCTTGCGTCCACGTTCGAGGAACCATCCGCCCCATGCTCCCGACCGGCTCAAAAGGTAGCCCTAAATCCCACATCTGGTCCTGTAGTGCGATGTCCACCCATAATGTACGCGCGACGGTCGAGGAGGGACACGACTTTTTTCTGACTGATGAAGAGGGCCGGACCGTCTGCGTCATGGTGGCTCGCGGCCACCTCGTCAATGCCGATGAGCTGATTTCCGGCGATCGGGTCGCGGTCTTCGGCTTCACGGACGTCGTCGCGGCGGCAGCCCCCCACGCCGCCGCCATCGATCGCGCCGCCTCCGCGCCGGCTCTTCGCGCGGGCGACGACCTCCCGCTGCTCGTCCGAAGGCTCGACGCCGCTCAAGAACCGTGAGCCCGGCACCGATCGAAGCTTGGAAGGTTGCGCACTTGCGCGCTACGCTGGATGTCATGCCGCCCGCAACGGAAGGTCGGAAGCTCTCCGTCGTGGGCGAGGAGCCCGCGCCCGCCACCAAGCCGCCCGTCGATCCCGCGACGTTGACGCACCGGGACCTGCTCGGCGGCGAGTTCTGGCGGCGCATCCCGGCCTACGCCGCCGTCACGGAGGCCGAGTTCCTCGACCATCGCTGGCAGGCCAAGCACTCGATCACGAACATTCCAAAGCTGCTCGGCACCCTCGCCGGGCTGGTCTCGGACGCCTTCGTCGCGGACGCGCAGCGCGGCTTCGAGCGCGCGCCCATGTCCGTGCGCGTATCGCCGTACCTCCTGTCGCTCATCGATTGGGGGAACCCGCTCGAGGATCCGCTGCGCCAGCAGTTCATCCCGCTCGGCTCGCGCCTCCTGCCCGACCACCCGAAGCTCGACCTCGACTCCTTGCACGAGCGGGCCGACATGGCCGTGCCGGGCCTGACCCACCGCTACACCGACAAGGCGCTCTTCCTCGCGCTCGACACTTGCCCCGTGTACTGCCGCTTCTGCACGCGCAGCTACGCCGTCGGCATCGACACCGAGGAGGTCTCGAAGTTCCAGCTCAAGGTGAACGCCGAGCGCTGGGAGCAGACCTTCGCGTACATCCGCTCGCGGCCCGAGCTCGAAGACATCGTGATCTCGGGCGGCGACGCGTTCCAGCTGCGCGCCGAGCAGGTGACGCTCATCGGCGAGACGCTGCTCGGCATCGAGCACGTGCGGCGCATGCGTTTCGCGACCAAGGGTCCGGCCGTCATGCCGCAGAAGCTGCTCACGGACGACGCGTGGACCGACGCGCTCACGGGCGTCGTCGAGCACGGCCGCAAGCTGCACAAGGAGGTGGTGCTCCACACGCACTTCAACCACCCGCGCGAGATCACGGAGATCACGCGGCGCGCGATGGACCGGCTCTTCGAGCGCGGCATCACCGTGCGCAACCAATCGGTGCTGCAGCGCCGCGTGAACGACGACGTCGAGACGATGCGGCTGCTCGTCAAGCGGCTGTCTTACCTGAACGTCCACCCGTACTACGTCTACGTCCACGATCTCGTGAAGGGCGTCGAGGACCTGCGCACGACGCTGCAGACGGCGCTCGACCTCGAGAAGGGAATCCGCGGCGCGACGGCGGGCTTCAACACGCCCACGGTCGTCGTCGACGCGCCTGGCGGCGGCGGCAAGCGCGACGCGCACTCCTTCGAGCACTACGACCGCACGACGGGCGTCTCCGTCTACACGAGCCCCGCCGTCCACCCGGGACACGTCTACTACTACTTCGATCCCATCGACCTCCTGCCGCCCGAGGGCCAGGCGCGCTGGGCCGATCCGGCCCAGCACCAGCCCATGCTCGACGAGGCGCTGGCCGCCGCGAAGCGGACACCGCATTGAGGATGCCTTGAGCGACGGCTGTACCTCGTGCGGCAACAAGGGCGGGTGTGACTCGCGCAAGGGCGGCATGTTCGCGGCCGTCGACGAGGCCCTCGCGCGGCTCTACCCGACGCGGCGCTGGGCCGAGCGCGACGAGGAGGCGGGGTTCGGCGCGGGCGTGAGCGCGGGGGAGGGCGCGGCGGTCGCGCGCGCGCTCGCGGCGCGCCTCAAGGCGCTCGCCGTCCATCGTCCCGGCACGGCCGACGAGACCTGCGACTATATTTACGTGCTGTGCTTCGGGCGGACGCCGTCGCTCGTGCAGCGCCTCCACGGGCTCGTCGACGGCCCGGACGACGACGCCGAGCTCGGCGACGTCGAGGAGCGCTACCTGCGCGTCGCGCTCTCGAGCGTGGCCCGCTTCGCGGGCGTGCAAGAGGTCGCGATGCGCGGCTCGCGCCAGCCCGACGTCGAGGGCGGGGCGCTCGTCGTCACCGAGGAGTCGCGCACGGGCGTCTTCGATCCGATCCTGCTCAAGCGCTTCCAGGGGCTCGTCGCCGTGTTGGCGGAGCACGACATCCGCCACCTCGACTTCGGCGAGATCACGGAGGCGCCCGAGGGCTTCGACCCCGGTGACTACGCCGAGCGCTACGGCGGCGGCGCGCCCGCCGTCGCGAACTACCTCTTCTTCCCGCAGCCGGCCGCGAGCGTGACCACGACCGTCGTCACGGCCCGGCCGTGACGGCGATCGTCCACGGCCTCACTTGAGCTTCGCGGCCACCCGCGGCATGAGGCCGGCGCCGATGGACTTGGCGCGCCGCTCCTCGGGCGGATCGTAGCGCCCCGCGGCGGGGGCCGCCGCCACCTCGTCGAGGAGGCGCTTGGCCTCGGCGGGCCGATCCTCGTCGAGATAGGTGCTCGCGAGGTACACGCGCGCGCGCAGGCTGAGCGGGTTCACCTCGAGGGCGCGTTTGAAGCGGCGCTCGGCCTCGTCGCGATCGCGCTTCGGCCACGGCAGCTTGTCGAAGAAACGTCCCCAGGCCGTGTCGATCGCGCCGCGCTCGTAGCGCGGGTCGAGCTGCTCCGCGCGCCCGAGCCGCGAACGAAACTTGCTCTCCATGCCCTTCGCGAGGGCCTTGACGACGCCGAGACCGAGCGCGTAATTGCCCATGCAGACGGCGGCCCAGTACTGGCCCTCGACGCGATTGGGGTTGATCGCGACGGCGCGCTCGGCGAGGTCCCAGCCCTCCTTGCCGACGCGCGAGCGCTCGTCGCTGCTCTGCCCCGGATCGTCCGCGAGCCAGAAAGAGAACCGCGCCGCTCGCCAGAGCACGCCGTAGTCCTCGGGCGCCCGCGCGAGCGCGTCCTTCACGAGCGATCGCTCCTCGGCCCAGACCTTCGGGTCGTCGCGATGCTTGTGCAGCTCGTCGATCCGCTCCGACATCTGGGCGACGGACGGCGGGCCCACGGGCGCGGCGACCGGCGCCTTCACGTCCGGCCCCGCGCCGACGGTGAACAGAGCCAAAACGATCGGCGGCGCGACGCTTAGGAGGTTCACGAAAGGAGTATATAAGCTATGCTGCCGCCCGGACCCAGGAGGAAGAGCCGTGCCAGACGCACCGTCCAAGGTTGATCTCAAGATCGACAACGCCACCATCGAGCTCCCCGTCGTCGTCGGCACCGAAGACGAGCGCGGCATAGACATCGGCAAGCTGCGCGCCCAGACGGGCTACGTCACGCTCGATCCCGCCTACATGAACACCGCGTCCACGCGCAGCGCGATCACGTTCCTCGACGGTGAGAAGGGCATCCTGCGCTACCGCGGCATCCCCATCGAGGAGCTGGCCGAGAAGTCGACGTTCGTCGAGGTCGCCTACCTCCTCATCTACGGCAAGCTCCCGTCGGGCGCCGAGCTGGCGGCGTTCTCGGAGCAGCTCACGCGCCACTCGATGCTCCACGAGGACATGAAGCGCTTCTATGACGGCTATCCCGGGACGGCGCACCCGATGGCCATCTTGTCCTCGATGGTCTGCACGCTGTCGAGCTTCTACCCGCAGGCCCTCGACGTGAAGAACCGCGACGAACAGGACGCGACGATCGCCCGCTTGATCTCCAAGATGCGAACGATCGCGGCCTTCTCTTACAAGAAGTCGATCGGCCATCCGTTCGTCTACCCGAAGAACAGCCTCAGCTACTGCGCGAACTTCCTCAACATGATGTTCTCGGTGCCAGCCGAGCCGTACGACGTCGACGAGGACATCGTCAAGGTCCTCAACCTCCTCCTCATCCTCCACGCCGATCACGAGCAGAACTGCAGCACCTCGACGGTGCGCCA
>DATKFB010000266.1:0-9339 GCA_035544435.1 Polyangia bacterium | reverse complement strand
GCGCCCGACGTCAAGATCGCCGACTGCCTCCCCTACGCCAACTAAAGGCCGCCCAACGCCAGCGGCGCCGGCGCCGCGTCCTTGCCGCCCGGCGCGGGCTCGGCTTGGTCGTCGAGCTCCACGCGGCTCACGGGCTCCGGGGGCGGCAGCGGATAGAGATAAACGAGCGCGCTGCCGAGCAGCTTCCGCTCGCGCCGCACCTCCAGCCGGTAGACGTGGCTCGCGAGAAACCGCGTGGCGTCGAGCACGAGGTGCTCGGTCTCGACGGGCAGGCTCCAGCGCGCGCCCACGACGTTCGGCGTGACGTCACGCAGCTCGGCGTCCGCGCCCACGAGCGAAGCGTCGAGCTCGAGCGTCCAGACCTTCTTATCGGGCCGAATCCCCGTGGCGGCCTCGCGCGTTCTCCCGAGTGACACGGTGAGCCCGTGCCCGTTCTTGATGCGCAGGCGCCCGGCCGCTCCCAAGGCGACGGCCGGCGCGAGCGCCAGAAAAAACACGAGGGCCGGCGCGAACGCACGGCCCCGGATAAGCGAAGTCATGAGTTGAAGTCTACTAATCGGGACGCTGAAAACGTAACTAAGTGAGGCCGAGCGTACCTGACTTAACGTTACGCGCGAGTTTCGTTCCCGTCTTTGTTGCGCAACGGATACGGGAGGGCGCGGCACGATGTCGCGCACCGGCGGGCGTACGGAGGCCACTGTAGCGGCGCGGCAACGCCTTGAAATCCGGCACGTATATTGAAGGTACTTGATGCATGACCGCAGCGCATTCAGCCGGCTCCGTCCTGGTCGTGGACGACGACTCCGAGCTGCGCGAAGGCCTGTGCGACGTTCTCGTCGAGGAAGGCTACTCGGTGATTGGCGCCACCGACGGCGCGGACGCCCTCGAGCACCTGAACGAGTTCGCGCTACCCGACGTGGTCGTGCTCGACCTCGGCATGCCCCGCATGGACGGCTACGAGTTCCTCGAGCGCCGCGACGCCGACGATCTCCTGAAGGCCATCCCGGTCATCGTCATCAGCTCCACGCCCGATTGGCGGCGCATGCATTTCCCCGTGTGCAAGACGCTGACGAAGCCTGTCGACCTGATGCAGCTGCTCGGGCTGTTGCGGCACGAGATCATGGAGCGGCGACCGGGGAACGACGTGGGTTGACGCTGGGCCCCTCGGCGCGGCGTCCGGCCGTCGACAGAAGCGTGGCCTGAGGCTCAGCGTTGCAGGCGGCGCACGAGCGTTTGCGCCTCCTCGAGCCCGAACGCGCGCGCCGCCAGAAAATAAACCGCCGCCCCCGCGCCGACGGGCCCGAGCGCCTTGAGGAAGCGCACGGCCAGGCTGTGGCTCGCGAGGAGCTCGAGGCGCGCGCTCAGGAACCAGACGACGACGCCCATGACGAGGCTCGCGCCCACGATGCGCGCCAGGGCCGCTAAGAGCTCGCGCGTAAGTAGGTTCTTGACCTGCATATGGAAGGCGACGACGAGGACGAGCAGGTTGACGGTGGCGGCCAGCGACGTGCCGAGCGCGAGGCCGAAGTGGCCGAGCGAGCGGAAGGTGGCGAAGTTCCAGGCCAGGTTCGAGGCGACGGCGAGCACGCTGCCGATGAGCGGCACGCGTGTGCGGCCGATGGCGTAGAAGGCGGGCGCGACGACCTTGACGGCGGAGTAGGCGGCCAGGCCCACGGCGTAGCCGCTGAGGGCGCGCGCCGTCTCATAGGTCGCGCGCTCGCCGAAGCGGCCGTGCTCGTAGATGAGGCGGATGATGGGCACGCCGAGGAGCGCAAGGCCCACCATCGAGGGCACCGTGAGGAAGAGGACCATGCGCAGTCCGCGCCGCAGCGTGCCCGCGAGGGCCGGCCAGTCGTTCCGCGCGGCGTCGCGCGACAGGTGCGTGAGCGCCGTCGTTCCCACGGCGACGCCGAAGACGCCGATGGGGAGCTGCATGAGGCGAAAGGCGTAGCTCAGCCACGAGATCGCGCCGTCGGAGACGAGGCTCGCGAACGACGAGTTGATGACGACGTTGATCTGCACGGCGGCCACGCCCAGCGTCGCGGGCGCCATGAGCGCCGCGATCCGGCGCGTCCCCGGGTCGCGCAGCGCGAGATCGGGCAGCAGGCGCGGCCGGAAGCCGAGCTTGAAGAGCGAGGGGAGCTGGATGGCGAGCTGCGCGAGGCCGCCCACGAGGGTGAGGGCGGACCAGGTCATGACGGCCGCGCGCGCCGAGGGGCCGATGATGTAGACGGCCACGCCGCCCGCGATGGCGACGAGGTTGAACATCGACGAGGCGAGGGCGGGCGCCGTGTAGTGCTCCTCGGCGTTGAGCGCGCCCATGGCGACGACGGCGAGGGAGATCGTGGGGAGGAACGGCAGCATGATGCGCACGAGCGTCGCGCAGAGCGCGGCCTTGTCGGGCGCGAAGCCCGTCGCGACGACGTGCACGACCGGCTCGGGGAAGAGCATGGCGACGGCCGCGAGCAGGCCGAGATAGATCGTGAGCGTCGACATGACGCGGTTCGCGAGCGCGAAGGCGGCGGCGCGCGACTGGTTGCGCAGCGTCGAGACGTAGGTCGGCACGAAGGCCGTCGACAGCGCTCCCTCGGCGAAGAGGTCGCGCAGCAGGTTAGGGATTCGGAAGGCCGCGAGGAAGGCATCGCTGTTGGCGCTCGCGCCGAGCGTGAGCGCGAAGATCTGCTCGCGCACGAGGCCGAGCAGACGCGAGAGCATCGTGAGGGCGCTGACCTTGCGCGCGCCGCGCGCCATGCTGCCGCGCGACTCGGCGGTCGGGGCGGGCGGCGTCGGCGTCGTCATTCGGGCTTGCCGGGCGCGGCCCCGCCGAGGAGCAGCGCGGCGCGCTCGCGCACGGGCGGCGGGCCGCCGGCGCGCAGCCTCTCGAGGAGCGCGCGATCGGCCGGCGTGCCCGCGGCGGCGAGGCAGGCCAGCATCTCGACGACGTCCTCGGGCCGCGTCGCGGGCGCCGCGGCGATCGCGCGCGCCGCCGCCGTCGCCTGCTCGACGAGCGCGTCGTGGTGCGCGCGCGCGGCCGCCGCGGAAGCCGCGAGATCGACGCGCCGGCAGACCACCGCCGCGCACGCGGCGCTCACGGCCGGATCGGGATCGGCCAGGCCCTCGCGCAGGGGGATCTGAGAATGCGCGTCGCCCGCCGGCAGAAGCAGCGCGGCCCCGCGGCGCACGGCGGGCACGAGATCGTGCAGCAGCAAGGCCGCCAGATCGGGGAGCGCCGGACACGCGCCCTGCGCGCCGGCGAGCGCGTCGAGCGCCGCGAGGCGGACGGACGGCGCGGCGTCGGTGCGCGTCGCGAGGGAGCGCAGGCCGGCGCAAGCGCGGGCCACGACGTCGGGCGGCACCTCCCACTCGGCGAGCTCGGCCGGCGCGTCGCCGTCGAGGAGCGCGCCGAGCGTGTGCGCCGCGGCCGTCGCGAGCGCCGGGTCGGCGGCGTCGAGCCGCTCGGCGACCGTGGCCGCGAGCAGGACGCCGCCGCGCGCGAAGGGGAGCGTCACGAGCGCCGCCTGCGCGACCGCCGCGTCGGGCGCGCGCACGCCCTCGGCGAGGCGGGCCACGCCGAAGCGACCGGCGAGCCGCTCGAGGGCCGCACGATCGTTCTTGCGCGCCGCCTTGACGAGCTCGGAGAACGGCGGCGTCGCGCGGCCCGTGCGCGCGTTCACGCCGCGCGGGCGCGCCGCCCTCACGGCCGCCGCGCCGGGCGCCGTCCCGAGCAAGACGGCGCCCAGTCCTGCGACGCCAGCGAGGAGCCAAACGCGAAACCTCACGTCCTCAGAGTTACCACCCCGCGGGTCCCGTCGTCCTGTTTTCGAGTCGAAGGGCCAAGAGCCCGTCTGCCTAGCGGCAACGGGCTCACGTCGGGGCCTCCACGCCCTGCCCCCACCTCGCGACTTCGGTCGCGACCCCTAGTTGGAACGGATCTGCGTGCCCGTGAGCGTGGCGGAGCCGCCGGGCAGCGCGGCGTTCTTGATGGCGATCTGCGCGGCGGCCGTCGTCGAGGAGGAGGTCACGCCGGCGAGCGTCGCCACCTTCAATGCCCACACCGTGAACCGGTACATCTGCCGCGCGCCCACGGCCTGCGGGCACGGACCGAGGTAGCCGATGCCTGTGAAGCCGTCGAGGTTCTGCGTGCCCTGCTTGGCGCCCGCGGGCAGGGGCGGCATCGCGACGTGGTCGACGTTGGCGGCGAGCGACGTCGTCGTGGCGGGGATGTCCCACAGCGCCCAGTGGGCCGAGTTGTCGGCGGCCAGGTGGTTGAGCGTCACGGCGTAGCTCATCGTGCCGGGCGGCCCCGCCGTCCAAGCGAGCGGCGGCGACTGATTCATGCCCGCTGGCTGCACCTCGGCGCACTTGTACAGAAGCGGGATCTCCATCCCCTCGGCGAAGGCGCTGCTCGTCAGAGCGAACGGACCGGCGGGAGCGTCGCTCCCCGCGTCGGGAGCGCCGCCGCTCCCCGCGACGACGATACCCCCGGCGCCTCCCTGCCCCGTCGCGCCGGCGCCACCCGCCGTGCCTGCCGTGCCTGGCGCGCCCGCGCCGCTGCCACCCGCGACACCGGTCGCGCCCGCGCCGCCGGAATCGCCGGAGGCTCCGCCGGCGCCCGTCGCGCCAGCCGCGGCCCCGGTTCCCGCGGCGCCCGTCGTGCCTCCGCCACCGGCCGCGCCGCCGCCGCCCGCTCCGCCTCCGCCGCACGCCACGAGCGCGAGCGCCGCCGCGGCGAGCCACGCGACGCGACGCGAACCCGCCGTCACGCGAATCGACGAGACTTTCATCATGGGGGAAGAGACGCGCCCCCGCGCAAAACGGGTCATTCAGTCTGCACCTCTCCTTGAACCGGACGACCGCCGTGAGATGCGGGCAAGATCGAAATCAGCCCGAAAGCGGTCTAGGATCGGCGCGTGCCGACGGTGACAACCAGTCCGCGCCGCCTCGCTCTCGCCGCCTGCATGCTGGCGGCGACGATCAACGCCGCCTGTCAGGGCGCCGATCAGTATTTCCGAAACCGGTCCCAGGACGGCGGCCCCGGTCTGGCCGCGGGATACGCGGGCGGCGGCGGCGCGACGGGCGCGGGCGGCGCGACGGATGCCGCGGGTCTGGCCGGCGCCGCGGGCCTGGTGGACGGGGGCGACAGCGCGCCGCAGGTCAAGGTCCTGTACACCTGCCGCAGCAACGACACGGGGCAGGCCAGCTTCGTCCTCGACGTCACGAACGAAGGCTCGGTCTCCTTTGAGCTGTCGGACCTGACCTTGCGTTACTGGTACACGACCGACGCCGGCAAGCAGCAGGAGCTCGATTGCGACGTCGCGAGCCTCGGCTGCACGAACATCGTGACGTCGGCCGACACGCCCGGGCCGAAGTTCGTGGCCGTCATGCCGCCCAAGCCCGAGGCGAACGAGTACGTCGAGATCGCGTTCAAGCCGGGCGCCTTCGCGCTCGACCCGCTGCTCGAGACCGGCCAGATTCAGCTGCGGCTGCACAACAAGGACTTCTCGCCGATCGTTCAGACCGACGATTTTTCGTACGACTGCTCGGCGATGGGCGCGGCCGTCGAATCGACGAAAATCACGGCGTACCTCGACGGCATCCTCATCTGGGGCAACGAGCCACAGCCGGGCGTCGGCGCGCCGATCTGATCAGCCCACGGCGCGCTTCATGAAGGCGCGCAGCCCGAGGCGCCAGAAGACGAGCGTGATCACCGTGAGCGCCGCCAGCACGGCCCGCAGCGGCATGTGCGGCATAGCGGGGACGAGCACGCCGCGCAGGCCCTCGGAGATGTAGGTGAGCGGGTTCGCGAGCACGACGTATTTCACGACGGGCGCGGCGTCGAGGCCGCGCCACGGATAGTAGGCGCAGCCGAACATGATCATGGGCGCGACGACGATGCCGAAGAGCAGGCCTATCTGCTGCGCCGCCACGACGCAGCCGAGGTAGAGGCCCATCATGCTGAACGCGACGGCGCCGAAGACCGTCACGAGGACGATCGTGCCCACGTGTGCCAGCGAGAGCCCGGCGATGGGGCCCATGATGAGGCGCGCGACGGGCAGCACGAACAGCGCCGCGATGAGCGCCTGCAGCATGCCGGACACGACCTTCTCGAGCGCGACGAGCGAGCTCGGGATGGGCGCGAGCAGGCGATCCTCGATCTCGCGCGAGAAACCGAAGTCGGTGACCATGGGCAGCGCGACGGACTGCACGGCGGCGAGGGCGAGCGAGACGGCCAGCACGCCCGGCAGCAGCGCCGAGGTGTAGCCCGGCCGCACGAAGCCCATTTTCGGCAAGAGGTAGCCGAAGACGATCGCGAACATGAGCGGCTGCATGGCCGTGCGCATGAGGAAGTACACGAGCTCGCGGCGCACGACGACGACGTCGCGCGCGAGGAGCGCCCAGAACACACGCCCCGCTCCCAGCGTCGGCGTCTCGCGCGCGGGCGCCATCAGTCGAGCTTCCTTCCCGTGAGCGAGAGGAAGAGCGTCTCGAGGTTGGGCGGAACGAGACGGATGTTCGTGACCTGCCGCCCCGCGCCCTGCACGACGCCGATGAGGCGCGCCACGGCCTCACCGCCCTGGGGGTGGTATACGCGCAGCACGGCGCCGTCGCTCACGACGTCGAGCACGCCCGCGACGGCCCGCGCCGCCTCGCGCGCCGGGGCCGCCTCCCCGTCGAGCGTCAGCTCGACGAGCGTGCCGCCCGGCGCCTGCTTCTTGAGCGCCTCGGGGGCGTCGCAGGCCAGGAGCTTGCCGCGGTCGACGATGGCGACGCGCGCGCAGAGCTTCTCAGCCTCTTCCATGTAGTGCGTCGTCATGACGATCGTGCGGCCCTCGGCGTGCAGCCCGCGCAGGATATCCCACAGCGCGAGGCGCGCCTGCGGATCGAGCCCCACCGTCGGCTCGTCGAGGAAGATCACGCGCGGCTCGTGCACGAGAGCGCGCGCGATCATGAGCCGCTGGAGCTGCCCGCCCGACAGCGCGTCGATGCGCGCGAGGGCTCGGTCGGCGAGCCCGAGGCGCTCGAGGATGCCGAGGGCGCGGGCGCGCGAGGCCGCGCGCGGGAAGCCGAAGTAGGCCGCGTGAAAAGTCAGGTTCTCGAGGACGTCGAGGCCGCGATCCGGGTTCGGCCGTTGCGGCACGACGCCGATGCGGCGCCGCACGGCCACGGCATCAGCGACGACATCGGCGCCGCCGATGGACGCCTGCCCGCCCGACGGCAGCACGCGCGTCGTGAGGATGCCGATGGTCGTCGTCTTCCCGGCGCCATTGGGCCCGAGCAGGCCGAAGAATTCGCCCTCGCCCACCGAGAGGTCGAGGCCGTCGAGCGCGACGATCCCCGCGGCCGTGAGCGTGCCGCCCGTGGGCGCCATGGCGGCGCCCGGCGGCATGCGCGGAGGACCCGCGAGGCCGGCTGCTGCGCCGCGCCCGCGACGCGGCTTGGGCGCGGGGTAGACCTTGCGCAGACCGCGCATCTCGATGCCGGCGGATATGGACGTGAACGCGGACACGCGGCGGCTCGGCGCCGCATGGTAGCCGAGGTCATGCCGCCGCGGCGGGCGATCGTGCGACAATGCGCGCGTGCTCCTGAAGATCGTCCAGACCGGCGATCCCGTGCTACGCGCGGCGGCGCGACCCGTGACGGCGGCCGACCTCGCGACGGCCGAGCTCCAGCAGCTCATCGAGCTCATGCGCGAGACGATGCGCGACGCGCCCGGGGTGGGCCTGGCGGCGCCGCAGGTGGGCGTGCCCCTGCAGCTCGCCGTCATCGAGGACGTCGGCGAGAGCGAGGCGCAGGAGCGCAAGCCCATCCCCTTCCACGTCATCGCGACGCCGCGCCTCACGCTGGGCGACGAGGTCGTCGAGCACTACGAGGGCTGCCTCAGCGTCGAGGGGTTCCAGGCGCTCGTGCCGCGCGCGCGCGCCGTGACCGTCGAGGCGCTCGATCACCGCGGCCAGCCCGTCACGATCCGCGCGGCCGGCTGGTACGCGCGCATCCTGCAGCACGAGATCGATCACCTGAGCGGAACGCTCTACATCGACCGCATGAAGACGCGGACGTTTTCGTCCACGCGCAACCTCGCTAAGTCTCGATGACCCGACGGCGACTGCCCTGCCGGCGCGGATCGTAGACGCCCGTCGTCTCGCCCGTGAGGTCGTCCTCCTCCTCGTCGTCCGCGCTCGTGACTTCGAGCGTGCCGGAGCGCCACGACGCGAGGGCCGCCTCGAGCGGCAGGCCGACGCTCAAGCAGTCGGCCATGGCGTCGACGAACTCCGCCTCATCTTCCTCCGTCGTCCCCGTCGGTGCCGTCCATGCGTCGGCGAGCCGCGCCGGCGTCGACGGATCGACCGCGAAGCGCGCGCGGACGTGCGCCACCTCGTCGAAAACGGACCCGACGGTGATCCCGTCTCGCCCCCTTCTCCCATTCCCCGAATGACCCATGCTGCCCTCCTTCCTTCGACGTTTTCAGGCTACACCCGCCGCGCGTGGAGGGCCCCCCCGAAAAATGAACGGCGCGTGTAAATTGTTGGCGCAGAGCGCGCCAACGTGTCGCGCCGGTTACGCGCGCCGCGCCGAGTGGCATTTCGGAAACCGAGTCCCTATGCTGGAGGCGAGATGCTGCGAATCATCGACGCCAAAGACCCGGATTATTCCGCGCGCTTGCGTCCGCTCTGCGAACGCAGCGCCGAGACGCCGCCGTCGATCGAGGCGGCGGCCCGCGACGTCATCCACCAGGTGCGCCGGCGCGGCGACGCCGCCGTCCGCGAGTTCACCGAGAAGTTCGAGAAGCGCGCCCTCGACGCCCTCGAGCTGCCGCGCGCGACCTGGCTCGAACAGGCGACCCACGTCGCGCCGGGCGTGCGCCTCGCGATCGAGCGCGCCGCCGTGCGCGTGCGTCGCTTCCACGAGCGCGAGACGTACTCCTCCTTCGAGCTCCGCGAGGACGGCGCGCGCGTCGGCCTGCGCGTCGCGCCGCTCGCGCGCGTGGGCCTCTACGTGCCGGGCGGGACGGCGCGCTACCCGTCGACGGTCGTCATGACGGCCGTACCCGCCAAGGTCGCGGGCGTGCGCGAGGTCATCATGACGACGCCGGGACCGTCGCCCGAGACGCTGGCGGCGGCGCTCGAGTCCGGCGTCGATCGCGTGTTCGTCATAGGTGGCGCGCAGGCCATCGCGGCCTTCGCCTACGGCACGGAGAGCGTGCCGCGCGTCGACAAGATCGTGGGCCCGGGAAATCGCTACGTGGCGTGCGCGAAGCGCCTCGTCTACGGCGAGGTGGGCATCGACGGCATCGCCGGCCCCACGGAGATTCTCGTGCTCTGCGACGCGAGCGCTGACCCG
>DATKFB010000265.1:0-13599 GCA_035544435.1 Polyangia bacterium | reverse complement strand
GCGACCGTCGCGAGCGCGCCGGCGATCGACAGGAACCTCCAGCGGAGCGCGCGGCGCTTACCTATCACGCCGCACCTCCTCGATGCGCTCGAGCGAGATGCGCGGCTCGCCCACGCGGATCGACGCGCGCAGCTCTGCCTCCTTCGGGTACTCGTTCTCGGCGAGCCGCGAGAGCGCCTGGCGGATCTGCTGCGTGTGCTTGTTGTAGACGCCGATTTTAAGGGCGCGCGCGTAGCCGGACTTGTACGCGTCGATGGCCTTGTCCTCGATGACGACGACCACCTTCTCGAGCTCGTCGCGGTAGACCTGCTTCTCCTCTTCGTTGAGGTCCCTCGGCACGGGGGCGCTGCGCATAGCCTTGGCGTACGCCTCGTAGCCCTGACCGATGCGCAGCAGCGCCGCTGTCGCCCACTCGGGCGACTGATAAGTCACGACGTCGAGGTACACGCCCTTGGACTCTTCGAGGCGCTTGGCCTTCTCCTCGAGCACCTTGGCGAGCTGCTTGGGCTTGCCCGCTATCTTGATGCGCTCGTAGTCCCGGTAGACGAGCTCGCCCTGGATGTAACGAGCCTGCGCGGCGTAGTAGGCGGCGTCCTCGCCGCGAACGCCCTCCCGATCATTGGCGCGCTTGTGGCCCTCGCCCCTGTAGGCGGCGAGCGCCTTGCCGGCGACGTCCTTGGCGGCGCCGTCGTTGCCGGCCTTGAGGTCGGCGTCGGCCTCGCGCGCGAGCGCCTCGACGTTGCGCCCATCGCCAGGGTAGGCCTTTGCGTAGGCGGCGAAGCTCTGCGCGGCGGCGCGCCAGTCCTTTTGATCCTCGCGCACGACGGCCACCTGAAAGGCGACGTCCTTGGCGTCGGGCTTGTCGCGGAAGCGCTTGGCGTACTCGTCGAAGTGCTTGATGGCGCGATCGTGCTGGCCGAGGCTCTCGCGCAGGACGCCCGCGCTGCGCAGCGCGTCCGCGGCGTGGGCGTTCTGCGGGTAGCGCTGGGCGAGCTGCTCGTAGAGCGCCGCGGCCTTGTCGTAGTAGGCGATGTTCTCCTCGATCCGCGCGGCCGTGAACAGCGCCTCGGGCGCCTCGCTCGCCGCGGGGTACTTCTGCGCGAGGTCCTTGTAGGCCGAGACGGCGTCCTCCTGCTTCTTGGCCTTCTCAAAGACGGCGCCCGCGTTGTTGAGCGCCTTGGGCGCCTGCGCCGACTGCGGATATTCCTGCGCGACGCGCAGGTAGAACGAGGCGGCCTTCTCGTACTGGCCGTCGCCGGCGTACCTCTCCCCCGACTTCATCACGGCGCCCACGACGAGCTTGTCGAGGCGGTCCTGCTCGTCGCGCCCGGCAAACGCCTTGGTCTTCTTCAGGCGCCGCGCCCAGGACTCGATGTTCTCGTAGTCTTTGGCCTTGTTGAGCGCCTCGAGTATGCGGTCGCCCGCGGCGCCGGCGTTCGGATCGTCGGGATATTTCTCGACGATGAGGCCGAAGCGTTTGACGGCCTCGTCGTAGTCGCCGTAGTCGAAGAAGAACTGGCCGTTCTTGAAGACGACGGTGACGATCTCCTTGTCCTTGGGGAAGAGCGTCGCGTAGGTGTCGGCCGCCTCGCCGAACAGGCGATCGCTCTCCGTGATCGCGCGCTTGCCGCCAGCGCCGCCGGACGGGCGCCGCACCTTCTCGAAGGCGCCCATGGCCTGCAGGAGCGCGTCCTTGTGGTACTTGCCCACGGGCTGCGACTTGCCGACGGCCAGGTAGTCGCGCCCCGCCTCCTCGTAACGGCCGAGCTTGAAGTACAGGATGTCGGCGCGCAGGTAGCGCAGCTCGACGGCGTCGGCCGCGTCGGGGAAGCTCTGCAGGTAGAAGGCGTAGGACTCGGCGGCGCGCGCGTAGCGCTCCTTGTCGATGACGTGCGTGGTCTTCTCGTTCTGCTGCGCCTCGGCGTGCATCGTCTTCGCGAGGGTGCGAATGAGCTCCTCGGCCATGGCGCGCGCGTGCTCGACGGCCTTGGGGCGATCCTTGTTGGCGGCGGCCCAAGCGCTCCGCGCTCCGTAGTCGCCGGCAAGCTTGCGCATCGCCGCGACGGCGGCCTTCGTGTCGCCGAGGAGCTGGTAAGCCTCGACGATGCGGCCCGCGTCGTCGGGCGCGTCGGGGCTTTGGGGATCGAGGTCGATGAGGAGCTGGTAGGCCTCGACGGCGCGCTCGTAGCGCGTCTGATCGAAGACCGTGTCGGCGAGCTGCTTGAGGACCGTCTCCGAATAGGCCTTCCCGCCGATCTGCGCGAGGAACTCGAACGCGTCGTGCGCGCTCTTCGTGTCGTCCTCGGTGAACAGCTCGACGAGGTAGTCGAGGGCCTGCCCCTGCAGCTCGGCGGCCCGCTTCTGCTCGGCCTCGCTGCGCCCGGCCTTCTTCTTGGCGAGGTCGAGGACGTCCTTGAAGCGCATGGCCGACCTCGTCGTGTCCCCGAGCTTCCAGTAGCACCAGGCCGTCTTGAAGAGCGCGAGGTCGTAGAGCTGCGACTTCGGGTGCTGCAGGACGTGCTCGTAGGCCTCGAGCGAGCTCCGGTAGTTCTGCTGCTCGTAGAAGCGGAATTCCGCGATGGCCATCCAGGCGTCGGCCACGTAGCGCGAGCGCGGATATTTGTCGAGGATGGTCTGGAAGGAGCGCACCGACTCGGCGGTCTTGCCCTGGTCGCGCAGCGAGAACGCGTAGAGGTAGATCACGGTGTCGATCTTGCGGAAGCGCGGGTGCTCGGTAATGAGGCGTTGGTAGACCGACTGGGCGCGCGACAGATCGACCGTGGGCGGTCGGCGCGGCACGTGCGGACACTGCGCGCGGTCCTCGTGGCACGCGCTCACGGCGGCCTGGTAGACGCCCATCTTGTCGAGGTAAGCGGCCTTCGACTCTTCCCAGTAGAGCTCGGCGAGCTTGTAGAGGGCCTCGGCCTGCTCGCGCGAGCGCGGGCTGTCGCGCAGGTAGTCCTCGATGAGCCGGATGGCCTCGCGACGCGCTGCCGTGACCTGTCCTTCGCGTTCGTCGATGGCTTTTTGCAGCGCGGGTGGAATGACGTGCTCGGCGTCGGCGGCCGCCGCGTCGGGGACGCTCGACGTTCCCTTCCCGGGCGGCGCTTTGCCGTTCGCCAACCCGGGCGCGGCGCTCGTCATCGAGCAAACGGCGACGAGCGCCGCGCGGGCCAGCCTATTTGTAGTTCTCGTACTCATCCGACCAGTACTCGCCCTCGAAGGGCCAGTACTCCTCGTCGTCCCCCATGAGGCCCTCGAGCTGGAGGGCCGCGAACATGTCGGGTGGGTAGCGCCCCTCGCGCAGGTTCGAGATCTCGATCTCGAGCTTCTTCTTCTTGCCGATGACGGCGTCGATCTGCGTGAGGCGCGCCTGCCGCAGCATCTCGCGCAGCCGCGCGTCGAGGTCGAGCAGCGCCTGCTCGGCGATGGCGCTCGTCGCCGTCACGAGGCGGGCCCGCAGCGCGCGCGCCTCGTCGGACAGCGTCTGCGCCTTGGCGGTCTCCCTCGCGTAGGGGCCGTGCGTGCTCACGGGCCGCGCGGCGCGCCGCGCCGCCGTCAGGAGGTCGCCGACGCGATCCTCCATCTCGGGGTCGCCCCGCGCGGCGGTCCGCAGGGCCTCGACGTCTCGAACGAGGCTCACGGCCTCGCTCGCCTCGCTGCCCGCGGCCTTGCCGGTCGCCTTCGCGGACAGCTCGTCCCAGACGGCGATCTCGCCGGGCAGCTGCCCCGCCTCCCGATCGAGCGCGACGATGTCGGCGAAGTAGCGGTAGAACTTCGGGTCGATCTTGAGCAGCTCGACCACGGGGTCGCGCACCGTGCCGATCTGCTGTTTGCCGAGCAGCCGCTGGTAGAGCAGCCGGCGGCGCCCGGGCTCCTTGAGCAGCGTCGCGACCTGTGCCTCGATGGGCTTGTAGACGCGCACGAGCTCCTCGAGCTCGGCGCGCACGCGATCGAACCGGCACGACTTGAGATCGATCATGGCGTGCAGGAGTAGCACGTCGGGCGCGAGCGGCGACTTCGGGAACGAACGGTCGAACTGCTCGAGGAAGGCGCCGGCGGCCTCGTACTCGCCCTTCTGGAACATCGACCAGGAGGCCTCGAAGAGCGCGTCGGGCAGGCGGTCCGAATCCTCGGGCACGCGGAAGTAGAAGTAGTACGCGTCGTCGTACTTTCCCTGCTCGTGCGCGATGCGGCCGAGCGCCAGGTAGGCGAGGTCCTTGATGGCGAAGTAGCGGCCGTCGATGAAGAACGTGAAGCGGTCCTGGTCGGCCTGCTCGACGATCTCGCACAGCGAGGCGCGCGCGGCGGCGAAGTGGCCCTTGCGGGCGTGCGCGAGGCCGCGGAAGTACAGCGCCGCCGCGAAGAAGCGCGACTGCCGGTCGACGTTCGCGAGGCGCGCCTCGGCGGCCGGCAGGTCATTCGCTTCGTAGGCGACCTTGCCGGCGAGGTATTCGTGCTCGGCGCGGCTGTCGCCCGGAAGCGCCGCGGCGTCCACGCGCAGGGCCGCCGCGGCCCGGTCGAGCATGGCGAGCACGGGCGCCTGCTCGCGCGTCTCGAGCGCGATGTCGACCATGGCGCGATAGGCGGGCGCGAAGAAGGGCGAAGCCGGGCCGTGCCCGAGCGCGCGCAGGAGGTACCGCTCGGCCGAGGCATAGGCGCCCGCGCGCACGAGGGCGCGGCCGAGCGTGAGCTCGGCGTTGGCGTATTCGGGCGCGTAGGCGAGCTTGGCGTAGCGCTCGGCCTCGACGACGCGGAAGAGCCGTCCGGTCGCGACCTCGGCGTTGCCCGTCACGAGATCGTTCTCGGCGGCCACGAGCGTCTCGCGGATGCGCTCGATCGTCGCGGGCTGCCCGTCTTCGGCGAGCACGCCCGCCTTCTCGAGATCGGCCAGGTAGCGCGCCATGGGATCCTGCTCGACGAAGAGGGCCTGACCGAGGAGCAGCGCGAGCGTGCTGATGAGGGTCGTCACGTCGTCACGTCACCGTGGGGTCACTTCTTGAGAGCCTCGGACTCGAGCTCGAGCTCGATGCGGGGCTCGTAGTTGGGCAGCGAGCCGTCCTCGTCGCCCGTGAGCGCGATCGTCGTCCGCTTGCCGTCGGGGACGTCGATGGCGAACGTCTGTTCCGAGCTGTAGCCGAGGCCCTCGATGTCCTTGCCCTTCTTCTTCGTGCCGGGCCGCACCTCGAGGCGCAGCGTGAGGGCGTGCGGGCCCGGTTTGCACGGGCGTTCGGCGACCGTGAGCTTGTCGTCCGTGACGGGTTTGTCACCCGAGTCCCAGATCGTCGCGCCGTCGAGGCGGATCTCGGCGTGACGGATCACGGTGTCGGGGGCCGCCTTCCAGCGCAGCTCGGCCGCGAGGCGCGCGCCGTAGATCCCCTCCTGCACGACCTGCGCGCGCGCACGCGCGCGGAAGAGCTCGTCGCGCAGGCGGTCGTAGTCGGCGCGCAGCTTCTGCAGGTCGATCGAGGGGCCGGGCGCCGGCGCGGTGTCGGCCGCGGGCGCCGCCGCCTCGGCCGGCTTCGGCGCGGGCGCGCGCGCGGGCGGGGTCTCGGCGGCGGTCGGCGTGGGCGCGGGCTGGTCCTGCCGCGCGGGCGACTCATCCGGCGTGGCTTGGATCGACGACGCGTCTTCGGCGGTGGGCGCCGGCGCGCTCGCGGCGGCGGGCCTTCGCGCGGGCCGTCGCTTCGCGGGCCTGGCCTGCGCGGCCGCGGGGAGCAGCAGCGCGAGCGCGACCGTGAGGGCGAGGCGTCGCATGGTCACTCGCCCATCGGCAGAAAGAGACTGAACCCGAGGGTCACTGTCAGATCGTTGACGATCTCCTTCTCGGCGAGGAGCTGTTCGCGGAAGACGTGGTCGCGCACGTCGACGCGGATCGCGAAGGCCCGACCGACGAAGAACTTCAAGCCGAGGCCGCCGTTGCCTGCCAGATCGCTCGACAGCACCGAGTCGACGACACCGCCGCCGAGCGCCAGGTAGAGATCGAGGTGCGTGAGCCCACCGCCGAGGCGCATTTTCGCGTGGGCCGGCACCCAGACCAGGTCGGCGTCGAAGCCGAGCTGCCTGCGCGGCTTGTTTTGCAGCACCGAGAACGTGCGCTCGAGCTCCGGCCCGCCGGACGAGCTGATGCGCGTGTAGCTGCCCGAGGCCTCGACGGCCAGGTCCTCGGTCATGTGGTACGTGTACGCGCCGCCGGCGGTGTACGTGCCGTCGAAGAGGTCGGAGACGTAGTAGCCGCCCTGGACGGTGAGCTCGTGGCGATTGGTCTGCTGGAACAGGCGCTCGCGCGTCGTGCGCATTTTGCGCTTGGCGAAGAGATCGGCTTTGACTTGCTCATCGATGCAAGCGTCACCTCGGGCCTTTCCGCTCGGCGCCGCTTCCGTCGTGGCGGGTCCATCGTCGGCGGCCTTGTCGCGGCCCGATTCGTCCGCGGCGTGCGCCGTGGCGCCGAGCGCCAATACCAGGGCCACGCTCAGAGTAACCATAGCGACAGCCCTCCCAACACCGTCACGTTGTTCGTGATGCGGCCGCGTCCGAGGACCTCTTGCGGCAGCAGGAAGTCGCGCACGTCGAAGCGAAACGCGAGCCGCTTCGTGAGGTAGAGCTTGAATCCCGCGCCGGCCTCCCAGGTCAGCCCCATGACCGAGTCGTGGAACGTCCGCCCGGCGCCCGCGACGGCGAAGAGGTCGCCGTGGATGATCGTCTGTTCGGTGAACTTGAACTTCGCGTGGATGGGCGACCACGACATCGAGGCGATGGCTTGCCACGCGTCGCTTGGCACGAAGTGCTCTTCCTTCGTGAAGGCGTTGAAGGGCTCCTCGAGGCGAAACTGGACGGGCGACCGCGTGACGAGCAGCTCGAGGCCGAAGTCCTCGGACGGATAGAACGAGAGCGCGCCGCCGTAGCTGTAGGTCGACGAGAGCGCGTCCGAGGCATAGAAGCCGCCCATGCCCGACAGCTCGAAGCGGTGCCGTTTGAGAAAGTCGCGGCGCTGGACGCCCTTGCGCCGGCCGCCCGTGGCGTCGCCGTCGAGGCACGTCAGCGCGTGAAGGGACTCGCTGCCGGGGCCCTCCTCTTCCTCCTCTTCCCCGCTCGTCTCCGCCGGGGCCGTGTCGTCGGCCGCGTCGTCGTCCTCCGTCGCCGCCGACTGAAAGGGGTTCGACGGAGCTGTGTCCGCCGCGGGAGCCGCCAAGGCCGAGCTCCCGTTGCCGAGGCCCAATCCGAACCGGAGGGCGAAGGCGAAGGCGAGGGTCGCGCGTAGCAACGCCGATGAGCGTAGCCCCTTCGAAACGGCATTGGCAAGCCGCGTCCTGTTTCTTTTTTTCAATTTGCCGTCGAGAAAGTGCGATCTTTCGAGGCAGAGACGCACCCAGGAATGTTCGCGCGTGACGCAACGGCCGGAGCCCATGTGGCGCAACGTGGGACATCCACGGTGGCGCAACGATGGCGCGCGCTCGGGCTCGCGGCGCTCGGGCTTTTTGCCGGGGGATGCCGGGAGGGCGCGAGCGCGGCGGACGCGGGTCAGGGCGCTGACGCGCGTCCGTTGGCGTGCATGAACCCCACCGTCTGCGACGGAACCTCCGTGCGGGCCTGCCGCGCGGGTCAGGCCGCCGAGGTGCTGCAACAATGTGCGCCGGCGTCGGCCTGCAGCCTGGGCCGCTGTACCTCCCCGGCCTGCGCGGAGGTCGAGGAGGACCGGCCTTCGCTGGTGGGTTGCGCGTTCTACACTTTCGATCTCGACAACGTCGCGTCCGACGACCCGCTGCCGACGAGCGTGCTCGTGACGAACGCGGGTCAGGTTGCCGCGACGGTGACGGTCGAACAGCGGGAGGCCGGCGCCTGGACGGAGATGCGGAGCTTCACCGTTTCCCCCATGCACACCGCGCGCTTCGCTCTTCCCGAGAGCCACGTCGAGGGGGGCGGCCTCGGCGCGAGCGCGGCTTTCCGCCTCACGAGCGATCTTCCCGTTTCGGCGGCGCATTTTCAGAGCGACGACAGCACGCCCGGAGGCTCGACCAGCACGGGCGGCACGCTGCTCCTGCCCGCGCACGTGCTCGGGCGGCGCTACCGCGCGCTCACGTACGAGCAGACCGCGACGCCGCGCCTCGAGGAGACGCCCGGCGCGCGCGGCGGCGCCGGGCAACTCGTCATCGTCGGCAGCGTCGACGGCACGAAGGTCACGATCTCGCCGTCGCAGACGGCGGCGCTCGGCCCAGGTAGCGGCGCGCCCCCGCCGGGACCCGACGGCAGCGTGCACCTCGTCCTCGACGACGGCGATCTCTTCACGCTCTACAGCACACAAGACGGCGCCGACCTCTCGGGCACGGAGGTGTCCGCCGACGAGCCCGTCGCCGTCTTCTCGGGCAACATCTCGACGACGTACGGCGTGACGGCGACGGGCATCAGCTCGCCCGACATGGCGCACGAGCAACTACTCCCCGTCGCGGCCTGGGGGACGTCCTACGTCGCGGCCCAGCTCACGCCGCAACCGGGCGTCTGCGATCCCCTGTTCTCGCCCGGGTCCTCGATCTGGACGATCGTCGCCGACGCTCCCGACACGCGCGTGCGCTTCCAGGCGGCCAATGGCACTGCCCCCGCGCCCGACCGCACGATCGGCGTGGGCGAAGCCTTTCACTTCACCGCCCCCGGCGACTTCGTCGTCACAGCCTCGCGGCCCATCCAGATCATGCAGGGCATGGACTGTGAGCCCTCGCTCTCGTCGGCCGTGCCGACGGCGGACTGGCTCACCGATTACTGGTTCGGCGTGCTACCTAGCTTCGATACGATGATGGCCATCGTGCGCCTGGCCGGCCAACCGGTGTATTTCGACGGCGCGCGCATCGAGGACTCGCTCTTCGAGGCGGTGGGCGGCGGCTTCGACGTCGCGCGCATTCCTCTCGGGGTCTGCCCGTCCGCCCAGGGCGTCTGCACGCACCACCTCGAGGGCCGGTTCGGTTTCACGATGCGCGGCATGGATGTGCTCGCGAGCTTTGCGCTCACGGCTCCGACCTGGCCTTGCCCCGGCGACACGACGCTCACGGGCTGCATCAACTAGCGCCGGAGCGCCTGGAACGCCGGCGGAAGGCCCGGAAGACTCCCCGCAGGAGCCAGGGCGCGTGGCGATAGAGAAAGACCATCGCGCGGCCGTGAGTCGTGATCACGGCCTCGCGCTTTCGCGTCTCGATCGCGCCGATTATCTGGCGGGCCGCCTCGTCGGTGGGCATGCGGAGCCAGCCCGGGACGCGCGAAGCGTCGCTGTCTTGCCGGCGGCCTTGGTTGTCGACGTGGCCGATGTCGCTCACGACGAACCCGGGCGACAGCAGCGTCACGCCGACGCCCTCGCGCGCGAGCTCTCCGTGCAGCGCCTCAGCCAGGGCGCGCAGGGCGAACTTGCTCATGCCGTAGGGAGACATCCCCGGGGACGGCACGTGGCCGGCCACGCTGCCCATGATGACCAGCTGACCGCGTGCGCGCTTGAGCGCCGGAAGCGCGGCGTAGATCGTGCGCAGCACCCCGAAGACGTTGGTCTCCATCTGGCGGCGATAATCGTCGAGCCCGAGGTGGTCGAGGCGCCCCGTAACGGCGAAGCCCGCGTTGGCGATCACGACGTCGAGGCCACCGAAGGTGCGCTCGGCGAGGGCGACGGCCTCCTCGACGGAGCCGTCGCGCGTGACGTCCGCCTCGACGGCAACGACGCGCACCCGCGCGCCCAGCTCCGCCGCCAGGGTGTCGAGCCGCTCGCGCCGGCGCGCCGCGAGGACGAGGTTCGCGCCGTGGGGCACCAGCGCGCGCGCGATCGCGGCGCCGATGCCGCTCGACGCGCCCGTGATGAGAACGGTCTTGCCCTGAAGCACCGGAGGGCGATCGCCGTCAGGCCGTCTTGAGCGCTTCGAGATCGGCGCGCAGGCGATCGTCGGTGAAGTTGTCGCGCTTGCGGCGGACGTCGAAGTAGAGCAGCACCATGCCCAGCACGGGCAGCGGCAGGAAGATCATCGTCACGAGGTCGCCGAACAGCGAGCTCACGAAGAGCGCCGAGCTCGGCACGAGCATGTGCGCGACGAGCTGGGCGAACCAGCGCAGCACGGCGAACACGGTGATCATGATGGCGACGCGCAGCCAGTCCGAGCCGACGAGCTCGACGCTGCGGCGAAGCGCATCGCGGCCGCGCAGGTTCTCGATGAGCACGACGGGCGACACGAACGCGAACAGCAGGCCCAGGATGAGGCCGGGCAGGATGAAGAGCACGAAGCCGAAGGCCGTGATGAAGGCCGCCGGGATGATCGCCGTGAGAAGGGGCCCGAGGCGCCGGAAAAGCAACATCCAGACCTCGCGCCAGCCCGCGCCGCCGCCCAGGACGCGATCGGCGACGGCGATCGTGAGCGCGCCGTTCGTCAGGGGTACCGCGATGGCGTAGATGAAGAAGGTCACGAGCGTGCCCAGGATACCGAGCACGAACATCGTGAAGCCGCCCATGGCGGCGCCCGCCGCGAGCATGCTGCGCCGCCCGAACTCCTTGAGGGCGCGCGCCTGGTCGGCCTGCAGCTTGTCGATCGTCGCGCGGTCGGCGTGCCGCTGGTACGCCTCCTGGAGCGCCAAGCGCGCCGCCTCGAGGTCGCCGGCCTGCCCGGACGCGGCCGCCTCGACGGCCGTCGCAGCCGCGACGGTAGGCGCCATGATGAGCGAAACGGCGCATGACTTGACGACCGAGGCGGGCACGAACAGAACCGCGCACGTGAGCAGCAGCAGTCGCGCGTGCTGGCGGTAGAGGCTCCACGCCTCCTTGAGGATGTCGAAGACCCCCTTTTCGGGGAGGCCGGGCCCGGCGGTCGGCGCCGCGCCCGGGCCGGGCAGCGGGACGCCCGTCGTCGGGCAGAATGCCGCGCTGGCGGCGTGCGGCGCTCCACAGTGCGGACAGGGCGTGTCGGCCACGGCGATCTCCTTTGGCGTTGAGGGGCGAGCATACTCGAAAGCGCGGTCGCGCGTGTTACAAGGACGGCGTGCGGCGCCAGGGCCCGGACAAAGACCGCGGGAGCGGCGCGGCGCGCGCCCTCGCCATCCTCGGCGTGCTGGCGACGACCGCGGCGCGCGCTCAAGATGGGCCGCGCCCTGCGGCCGACGCCACGCGGCCGCGGCTCACGGCGGCGCTCGGCATGGGCGCGTCGCTCGACGCGGCCGGACTGTCGCGGACCGAGGTCATCCCCGCGTTCTTCGCGACGGGGGGGGTGGGCGCCGACTGGCCCGTTGGGGCCGAGCTCGCGGCCTTCGCGTCGTCTGCCCAGGGGCGCTTCGACGGCACGCCCATCGATCGGCTCGCGCTCGCCGCGATCGCCGTCGTGCGCCCCGCCGCGTGGAAGCTCGCGCTCGGCGACCGCCGCCTCCCCGCCAGGATTCTGCGCGCCTCGGGCGTCGAGGTGGGTCTCGGCCTCGAGCGCGACGGCACGACGACGCACTCGGGCAGCCGCTTCGGCCTGCACCTCGGCGCGCGCCTCGAGATCCCACTCGGGCTGCCCGGGTACGCGAGCGAGCTGCGCTTGCGCCTCGCCGTGCGGCGCATGGAGGGCTTCTACACACCCGTCGTCCAGGGGGTCGGCGTGGGAAACAGCGTCGAGCTCTTCTCCGCCCTCGTGACGGTCTTCTAGGGAGCGCCGGCGCGCGCGCCATGCGGGGCTCGACGATGCGTCACGGGTGGCTCCTCCGCGCCGCCGTGCCGCTCGCGCTGCTCGTCTTCGTCGCCGGCCTCGCGCTCGGGCCCATGGCGGAGTCGGATCTCTTCTTCCGCGTCGAGGCCGGTCGGCAGATCCTCGCGCGGCACGGGTTGCCCGGTCACAACCTCTACTCGTTCACCTACCCCGACCACCCCGACGTCGACACCGCGTGGCTGTTCGAGGTGGGAGCGGCGGCGCTCTACGAGCGCGGCGGCTTCCCCGCGCTCGTCCTCGCGAAGACGGCGGTCCTCGTCGCGACCTTCGCCGGTGCGTTCGCGCTGGCCCGCCGGCGCGGCGCAGGACCCGCGTCGTCGGCGCTGGCGCTCGCGGCGGCCGCCTTCGCCGGTCGCGAGCGCTTCGTCGAACGGCCCCACATCTTCACGCTCGCCGGCGTCGTCCTCATCCTGGCGGTCGCAGATGCGCTCGCGTCGGACGACGCCGAGGCGAGCCCCGCCACGCCGGGCGTCGCCAAGCCGGGCCGCGTCATCGCCGCGGCCCTCGGCTGCATCGTTTTCTGGGCCAATCTGCACGCGGGGGTGTTCCTCGCGCCGGCGCTGCTCGCGCTCGCGGCCTTCGGAGCGCGGCTCGACCGAAGCCGCGGCGCGCGTCGCCTGGCCTGGCTGGCGTCGGGAGCCGCCCTCGCAGCCCTCGCGACGCCCGTGGGCTGGGGACTCGTGACGTACCTTCGCCTGCACACGATCCTGCCGGCGCTTCACCCCGTGGACGAGTTCCGGGCCGCGAGCTGGATCTCCGACGCGCCTCTGCTGTCGTACGGCGCGGCGGTCGCCGTCGCGGCCGTCGCGATGCGCCCGCGGCGCTGGCGCGTCCTGCTCCCCGCGGCCGCGCTCGGCCTGCTCGCGCTGCGCTCGATCCGCTTCGGAGCCGACTTCGCGCTCCTCGCGGCGTCGCTGCTCGCCGTCGCGCTCACGCGCCTCGCGCGGCGCGCCCGCCTGAGCCACGGTTTCGCCGCCTCCGCGGCCGTGACCGGCTTGCTGCTCGCGCTCGCCCTGGGGCCGCGCGTCGCGGCCGCGCGCGCGGGTCGACCGGCATTGGCCCTCGGCCTCGACGAGCGCGCGCTGCCCCTCGACGCGCTCCGCTTCGTCGACGCAAACGGCCTGCGAGAGCGCATGTACAACGACTTCGAGCTCGGCTCGTACCTGCTCTTCGAGGGCTATCCCCGTTACCGCGTCTTTGTCGATCCGCGCCTGCCCGCCTATCCGCCCGAGCTCCACGCGCTGCTCGGCCGCGCCGACCTGTCGCGCGGCGCGTGGGACGAGGCGATGAGACGCTACGGCGTCGACAGCGCGCTGCTCGCCGACGCGGGGCTCAACCGGCGCGTCGCCTGGTGGGATCCGGCGACGTGGGCTCTCGTCTACCGCGCCCACGACGCCCGCGTGTTCGTGCGCCGGCTGCCGCGCTTCGCCGCGCTCATCGCGGCGCGCGAGATCCCGGCGACCTTCTCGTTCACTCTCGAGGCGGGCACGCTCACGCTGCCGCTCGAACCGCGTCCGACGACGTCTCCCGTGGCGGACTGCGAATGGCAACGTCGACTCGGGGATCTCCTCTTCGAGCTCGACGGCGAGGCTTCGACGCGCGCGCGCGCGGCGTACGCGGGCGCGCTCGCGGCGCCGACAGGCTGCCTCGCGGCGGCGGACGAGCGCCGGCTCGCGTCGTGGCTCGGCGCGTTCGAGCTCGGCGCGGGCCGCGCCGGGACAGCCGTCGCGCTGCTCGACCGGGCCCTGGCCCTCGGCGATCTCGACGTCACGACGCGCATCAACCGCGCCCTCGCGCTCGAGCGCGAGGCGCGGTTGGGCGCGGCAGCCGCGACGTGGGACGAGGTCGCCGCGCGCGCCGCGGACCCGACTCTCGCCGACAAGGCGCGCGCGCTCGCGGC
>DATKFB010000264.1:0-3060 GCA_035544435.1 Polyangia bacterium | reverse complement strand
TGAAGGCGTCACCACCTTGTCGAAACGTTCCCGACTCCCACCCGTACTGCGTCGAGAGACCGAGGCGCCACGAGGACGAGATGGGATAGAAGTCGAGGGACAGCACGTCGAAGGGCTCGTCGGCCCCCGGCCCCGCCGTCGCGGAGGCGCCGACCTGAGCGAAGGTGAACCGCCGGTAGCCGAGCTTGAGCCCCGGCGTGCGCCGCGCCTGCGGCGCGCGCGGGGGGAGCGGAGCCGACGTCTGGGCCACGATGGGGGCGTCGACGCGCGCCACGCCGATCTCCGACGCCGCGGGCTGCGCCGCCGCGAGCTCCACGCGCGTGCCCAGGCGTCGCTCCAGCTTTGGATCGTCGATGCCCTCCGACGTCTCTAGCGCGCCCGGCTCCTGCGCGCGCGCCGCGCCCGCCGCGCTCGCCACCCACAGCGGCACGAGGGCCTTCACGAAGAGCCGCCGCAGGGAACGCATCCCAAGGTGAGTCTAGCATCCGTTCCCTCGAGCATCGGGGCCGGCCCCGGCATCGTGGGTTGCCTTCAGGCCCAGGCCGCGAGCCAGCGGCGCCCGAGCTCGATCCACCGTGGGCAGGTCAGTCGTGAGCGCGTGATCCAGGGCGCCGATGCCGAGGAGCATGACGCCCACCGCGAGCAAACCCTTGGCGGGCAGAGCCACGAAGTACACGGGCACCTGCGGCGCGTCGCGGGCAATCATGCCGAGCGCGAGATCCGTCAGCCAGAGCGCGACAATGACGGGCGCCGCAAGCGCGAGAGCCACCTCGAGGACGCGCGCCGACGCGACGACGACCACGGAGGCGGCCGCGCGCAAGCTGCCCACCGCGGGGCCCGCGGCGAGCGGGACCGCGTCGCAGCTCGCGAGAAGCGCCTCGAGCAGGCGTGCCACGCCGCCGAGCTCGAGAACAGGAGCGTCGCGGGCAGGAGGTGCCCCGAGCGAGACGAACGACAGCGCCAACGACTCCCGCCCCACTCCCGGGCAGCTGCCCCGCCGCCTCCATTCGCGCGTCATACGCCACGCAAATGGCCCGCGTCGCCAGCCCTCAAACAGCGCGCGCCCCTCTCCCCGCTCGGCGGGGCGAGGGGGACGGATCTGCTCTCTTCAGACCCCTGGCGGCGATTTATCGACGGGAGCGCTGGCCTCGCCAGGGCGCCTCAGTCCCAAAAACTCTTGGGGACCCGCGGGGGGGCGAAGACCCACCCGCGCGCATCATTCGTCGTCGTAGTAGAGCGAGTCGCGGTTCGACAGGAACTTCTGGATGGCCGCGGTCGCCTCGGGGGACAGGTTGATGAACCGGACGCCCATGCCGGTCGCGCCCTCGGCGCGCGTCAGCGCGGAGTTCTCGCGAATCCAGCGCACCTCCGTCTCGACCTCCACCGATCCCTCGGTCCCGGGCAGCTGGAACTTCAGCGTGATGCGATCGCCTATGCGCCGAAGATGGTGTGTCGCTATGAACAACCCACCGGCGCTGATGTTCTGCGTGAGCCCGGTGTAGAAGTTGTGCTCGCTCTCGAGATCGACCTTGATCTCGAGGTCATATCGCTCAGCGGCGCGCACGTTCTGCTGGGAATCTGCCAATTTGGCCCCCGGTCCAGTGTTCATAGGAAACAGCTCCTTGGGTGGGCCGAGGACGCTTCCTCGTCCACCAGGAACTTTCGACAGGACTGCGAGAAACTGTAGCAGGAGCGCGCGCCGGATCCCAGCGCTCGCTCACGCCCTCACCGTCGATTCAGCCGAGACCGGATGCCCGACCCCGCTCCCGTGGCCCCAAGGGAACGCGTCCGCGCGGGGGCGAGCCAGGGCTACTTCGATTTCGCGGGCTTGGCCGGCTTCTTCGCGCCGGCCTTCTCATCGATGCCGGCGGCCTTCTTGGCCTTGGGCGCCTTCCCGGACGTGGCGGCGGCTTCCGAGGCGCCGGCCTTGGGGCCACCCTTGCTCGGCTTCCCCTTCGCCTCGGACGCGTCGGGCGCCTTGGGGGCTGGGCCGCCCTCGTCCGGGATGAGCTCGAGCAGCGACATCGGCGCGGCGTCGCCCGGCCGCTGGCCGAGCTTGACGATACGGGTGTAGCCGCCCCGGCGCGCGAGGTAGCGTGGCGCGAGCTCGTCGAACAGCTTCAGGACCGCGCCGCGGTCACGGACCACTCGGCGGGCCATCCGCACGGCGTGAACGACGCGCGCCGATTCCTCGGAGCTGCGGCGGTCCGGCTTCTTCGTGAGGACGTCACCGACGCGACGGGCCCAGGTGATGGTCCGCTCCGCCAAACGCCTCGTCTCCTTCGCCTTGGCGTCGGTCGTCCGAATCTTCTCGTGCGTCAACAGCGCCGCCACGAGGTTCGAGAACAACGCCTGCCGATGCGCCGACGTACGCGAAAGAGTGAGTCCAGAAACACGATGCCGCATGAGGTGTTCTTCCTATTCACTATCCAGTTTTCGAAACGTCAGAGCGAGCGCAGCGAACGAGTCCAGGCAGCGTAGGCCCGGCTTCGCCGCGCCGGCTCCCCTTGCGAAGGGGGGAGAGCCCGTAAGAGGGGGCCGAAGTCCCCTTTCACGCCTTTTTCGGCGGTCCGTCTCCGGGCCAGCCCTCGAGCTTCATGCCGAGAGAGAGGCCCATCTCGGCGAGGATCTCCTTGATCTCCTTCAGCGACTTGCGACCGAAGTTCTTGGTCTTGAGCATCTCGGACTCGGTCTTCTGCACGAGCTCGCCGATGTAGCGGATGTTGGCGTTCTGCAGGCAGTTCGCCGAACGCACCGACAGCTCGAGCTCGTCGACCGACTTCCAGAGGTTCTCGTTGAGCTTGGCCTGCTCTTCGGAGACGACCGTCTCGTGGGCTGGCTCGGCGCCCTCCTCGAAGTTGATGAAGATCGAGAGCTGGTCCTTGAGGATCTTCGCGGCGAACGCCACGGCGTCCTCGGGCTTGACGGCGCCGTTCGTCCAGACCTCGAGCGCGAGGCGATCGTAGTCGGTCTGCTGGCCGACGCGCGCGTTGGTGACGGTGAAGTTGACCTTGCGCACCGGCGAGAACAGCGCGTCGATCGCGATGGTGCCGACCGGCA
>DATKFB010000263.1:0-7905 GCA_035544435.1 Polyangia bacterium | reverse complement strand
TGACCAGTACCGCGCGGAATGCGCAAACATCGCCGTCCGGATTGGGGGCGCGCGCCCGCGCGCGCGTGTCATAGCAACGTCGAGCCGTCTACTCCATCAGCGTGCGCATCTGCCGACACGGTGCGGAGTTATCACCTGCTTCGAGGCGCGCCTCAACCCGGACGGCATGAGGCGGGATGATCTCGGGTCCCTGGCACCGAGTCGGACGGCGGTTCAGAGTTGCTTAGGCTGCGTGATCACTTTGTCTGTCTTCATCACCTTACCTTGTCGTCGCGAAGCTGGGGACGGGACCAGGCCTGTCGTGTGCCAAGGCAAACCCTTCAAAAGTCGCGTCCGAGAGTCGACTCTCTTGGTCCTCTTCTGTGTCCTGATGGGTACGAGGCACTGGTCGACGTGTCTGGTCGGTGACAGTGCAAATTATGAAGATGCGGTGTCACAATTTTCGCTTGAGTCCAGAAGCTTGTTCCGGTATCGGTCTAATATGGTTCCGTTCGGGGGGAGAGCTGAGGAGTATCAGCATGTGTCCCGGTATCGGACGAGCAGCATTCGCGGAGCGGTGCTTCGACGCTAACAGGCAGGTCGAGAACCAGGCCGCTAGCGGCACTGTGTGCATTCGTCGGTTGAGCCGGTCTTCGATGCCGAGAGCGCGACGTTGGTGGCATTCTCTATGACCATCGTTGAAAGGCGGACCACGGCAACGGCGATTGGCTCAAGCTCGAGCGGGAGCTTCCATCGTTCGCGCGCACGGACAAAGATACGTCCCCGTGTGCACTCGGTGGAGGCGCTTTCTATCGATCGTCGAACATTCTGCGCATACACGTATGGTCAGAAGCTTGATCTCACACCGCGTGAGTTCGATCTATTGGAATATTTGTGGCACAGGAACGAATACGTTGTCTCTGCAGAGGACATCGCGCGCGACGTGTTGGGGACGAACTCTGGCAACGTGGGCCTCCAAGTCAGAGTGCACATTTGTCATTTGAGGCGCGCGCTCGGACGTTATAAAGCGCTTCTCGTGAATGTACGAGGACGCGGCTATCGCATCGCGATTGAGCCCTGAAGCATCCCCCTTATATGTGAGCGAAGGCGGTACGGGTGAGGTGTTGTCGCCCAAGAGAAATTAGAACCGCTCCCGACCCTGTGGATCGTTGAGGGCACATTCGGATGGCTGATGGTTATCGGCTACTCTCGAAGGCCTTCGAGCGGACGATCGTTGCAAGTGTATCCGACGTTTAACTCTGCATGATGCGTTTCACGACACGCCGCCTGCTTGCCAGCTACAAGAATAGACAGCGCCTCGACGATGCTGAACGGTGGCTCGGCGTCGGCGCGGCGCTCCAAATTCCTGGCGATCCCTTCAATCTGGTCGGCCCACTCATGCGGCGCCGTCGGTCGGACGGCGCGATCACGGATAAGTGTGGGTAACGCGCTCCCCGAGGCCTCGGACGCGCTGCTCCAGCGCTTCTGTTCAGCGCACGCCGAGGAGGAGCTCGGTCGTGAGCTGGTCTAGGCGTTCGTACTGGTAGCCTTGGCGGCGCAGGAGCGCGACGTCGAAGGTGCGGCTCTTGAGCGACGCGGCGGTCGCGGTGCTGTACTTGAACTTGCCGTCGAAGCCGTCGCTGCCGCCCGTTCCGAGCTGCGCGAGCGTCTTGATGATGTCCTGGATTTCCGGGTCGGCGTTGAACTGCGCGACCTTGTCCTTGAGGATCAAGTACGAACGCATGCTGCCGGCCGCGAAGTCCCACACACCCGCCTCGTCCTCGGTGCGGTAGGCATGGCTGTCGAAGTGGCGCATGCCGGCCCACTTCGTGTCCTCGAGCAGCTTGACGAGGAAGAAGGCGCCCTTTTGGTCCTCGCTCGCGAAGCGCAGGTCCTGGTCGTAGCGCCCGGGTTTCTGGCCGTTGAGGTCGATGTGGAAGAGCTTGCCCGCCTCGATGGCCTGCGCGACCGCGTGAGAGAAGTCGAGGCCTGGCATTTGCTCGTGCGCCACCTCGGGGTTGAGCCCCACCATCTCGGGGTGGTCGAGCGTGTAGATGAACGCCAGCATGTGGCCCGACGTCGGCAGGAAGATGTCGCCGCGCGGCTCGTTGGGCTTGGCTTCGAGCGCGAACTTGAAGTCGTACTTGTTGGCGATGCAGTACTCGCAGAGGAAGTTCAGCGCCTCGCGAAAGCGTTTGATGCCATCCTGAGGCGATTTCGAGGCGTTCGTCTCGACGCCCTCGCGGCCGCCCCAGAAGACGTACGTCTTGGCGCCGAGCTCGAAGCCGAGATCCATGGCGCGCATCGTCTTCTGCAGGGCGTAGGCGCGGACGCGCGCGTCGTTGGCCGTGAAGGCGCCCTCTTTGAAGATAGGGTCGTAAAAGAGGTTCGTCGTCGCCATGGGCACCAGCATGCCGGTCTGCTTGAGCGCGGCCTTGAACTCTTTGACGATTCGATCGCGGTCGGCCGTCGAGGCCTCGGCGGGGATCAGATCGTTGTCGTGGAGGTTGACGCCGTAGGCGCCGAGCTCGGCGAGCTTCTCGACGATGCGAACGGGCGGGAGCGTGGCCCGCACGGCGTCTCCGAAGGGATCGCGCCCACGGTTTCCGACCGTCCAGAGGCCGAAGGTGAAGTGGTCCTCCTTCGTGGGGACGAAGCTGGCGTTCGCTTGGGATTGCCTGGTCATGCGGTTCTCCTCTTCTCCGTGTTGGGGAGATTGTAAGTATTATTTATTAAGTGAGTCAAGTCAAAGACGCGCGTCGTGGGCCACGCCGAATCTGTCTTTGTTAATCATTGTTTATGAGACATTCAGGACTCTGAATGGGTCGGGAAAGCGCCGAAGGTCGGGGTCTCTGACCCTTCGCCGGCGGCGACGAGGCGGTAGGAGGGCACGGCGATTTGCATGGCAAGCAGCACCGACCCGATGAGCGCGGCGCGGTCGCCCAGGCTCGATTGCACGACGCGCACGGCCTCGGGCGCGAGGGCGTGGCGCAGCAGGGCCTTGGTGACGAGCTCGAGCAGCGCCGGCCCGGCCGTGCCGACGCTGCCCCCGAGCACGATCATCTGCGGATCGATGACGTTGACGACGTAGGAGACCCCCTTGGCGATGTCGTCACCCAGGCGGGCCAGGACGGCGTTCGCCGCCTCGTCACCCGCGCGCGCGGCCTCGAAGAGGGGCGGCAGCTCTCGGATGGGCGCGAGCGCGGCGAGGAGGCTACCCGGGTGCTCGCGCGCGGCGCGCTGCGCGGCCTCGAGAACTGCGGTCTTCGACGTGAACGACTCTAGGTGCCCGGACTTGCCGCAACCGCACGGGACGTCCTTGTCCGAGATGCGACAGTGGCCGAGCTCGCCGGCGAAGCCGCGCATGCCGGTGAAGGGGCGCCCCTTGAGGACGATGCCCGCGCCCACGCCGCTGCCGAGGTAGATCCAGACGAAGGACTGCACGCCGCGCGCGGCGCCGAGACGTCCTTCGGCAATGGCCGCCGTCTGGGTGATGTTCGTCACGACGACGGGCCGGCGCAGCGTGCGCTCGAGCTCCGAACGCAGCGGGAAATCCTTCCAGCCCAGATTGGGCGCGAGCTTGCACATGCCGGTCGTCTGATCGACGAGGCCAGGCACGCTCGCGCCCACGGCCTGCAGGCGCGCGCGCGGCAGGCGGCTCGCCTTGAGGGCGCCCGCCACGAGCTCGGGAAGCGCCGCGAGGGCTCGCTCCGGATCCTTGAGAGCCGGGCTCGTGACCACCGAACGAATCGCGCCGCGTCCGTCGGCGACCGCCACGAGCGTCCGCTCGACACCGAACTCGACACCCAGGTAGGCCGCCGCGTCCGGGTTGAGCTCGAGCAGGCGCGCGGGCCGGCCCCCCGCGCCTGCGCTGTCGGTGTAGCCGAGCTCGCGCACGATTCCTTCGCGCATGAGATCCTCGACGATGGCGGCCACCGTGGGCTTCGTCAGCCCCGAGCGGCGCGCGAGCTCGGGGCGCGAGATCGTGTCGGTCGCGCGGATCAAATCGAGGACCACGGAGCGATTGACCTGGCGCATCGACTGGTGGCCGACCTTGCCGGTGCTGGCCGCCTTCGACGCCCTGGGCTTCGTGGGGCCGGCGCCGTTCCGCAGGGCCACCGACGGGGGTGGATCGTTGTCGGGATCAGACGGGCGCGACATCGAGCTCGTTCGCGTCGTTCAGCGCCGCAAGACCCATGCGAGGCCCGGCACGATGTGCTTCGCGCCGAGAACCGGATCGGTGAGATCGCTTACGACCTTGCCGAAGTTCGTGTAGAAAACGCGCCCCTCGCCCTCGGTGCGGGCCCACGACACGGGGACGTCGGTCATGGGCGTCTTGTTGTCGTGCCACGTGCAGCGCACGGTGAGCGTCGTCGTGGGGCCGGTGACGAGGTTGCTGTCGAGGTTGCCCACGAACTCGAACGTCGCGGCCAGCGCGTCGATCGTCGGATGGGCGCCGAGCTTGCGGCACGTGCTCGTCCCGTCGAAGAAGGTCCCGCCCTCCTGGCCCCCGAAGACCTGGTTGTAAAGCGGCAGGGGCGTCACGCCCGCGAACGTCACGGCCGCGCAGTGCGTTCCGAAGAGGCCGCCGCCGCGCTGCACGAACTTCTGCAGCGCCGCCCCTTGCGAGGCGCCGTCGTTGCCGGCGCCGAAGGGCATAAAGCAGGTGTTGATCATGGCGACGGCGCCGTAGGCCGCCAGGCCGGCGTCGGTGAACTTGGCAGGGTCCACGGAGTCGTCGCTCGTGTAACCCCAGGTCGTGAGCAGGTCCTTGTAGAACGTGAGCTGCGCCGGCACGGTGTCGATGACGGCGGTGCTGAAGTGATAGAGCAGCACGCGCATCGGCAGCACCGGCCCGTCGGCGGCGCCCGCGTCACCGCTCGCGCCGCCCGCGCCGCCGTCCGGGACGCTCGTGTCGTCGCGCGACTCGCTCGGCGCCTCGACGGGCGCATCCGGGGAAGACTGCGCGTTGCCGCCCGCGCCGGCCGACGCGGCGTCGTTGCCACCGCCACCGCCACCGCCACCGCCGTCAACCGCCGGCGCATTGCCGCCGGCGCCGGTCTTCGTACCGGAGCCGCCGGGCGTGCTCCCGCAGGCGGCCGCGCAGAGCACGCACCCGAACACGATCGCGAGGGACTTCCACGATTGGTTCTTCATCGTGCGCCCAGATTATCAACAATACTTACTAACCTCCACAATCCATGACCGATCCCACGACCGATTCGAGGAGGGGCCACCGCGAAGGACGGATCGCGGCGGGCGAAGCTAGCTCGTGTTGCGCCGCTTGCGGCGCAGTTGGTCGGCGGCGACGGCCAGCAGCAGGACGACGCCGCGCGCTGTCTCTTGGTAAAACGTGGGGACGTTCATGAGGCTCATGCCGTTGTTGAGGCTGCCCATGAGCAGGGCGCCCACGAGCGCGCCGAAGACCCGTCCGCGGCCTCCCGTGAGCGACGTGCCTCCGATGATGGCGGCGGAGATCGCGTCGAGCTCGAGGAAGAGACCGGCGCTGCCCGCCACGGCGCCGCCCACGCGCGCCGTGAGCGCCACGCCCGTGACGCCATAGGCGAAGCCCGCGATGAGGAAGTCGATGAACACGACGCGGTTGAGGCGGATGCCCGACAGGCGCGCTGCCTCGGGGTTGCCGCCGATGGCGTAGAGCTGCACGCCGAAGGGCGTCCGGCGCATGACGATCTCGGCGACGATGGCCGCCGCCGCCACGAGCAGCACGAGGTAGGGGATACCCTGGCGCGACGCCAGCCAGGCCAGCGCCGCCGCGCCCACGACGAACGGCGCGAGGGCGCGCGCGACCGCCGGGCCCACCTGATCGATGACGCCGAGCTCGCGTCCCCGGCGGGCGCCCATGACCTGAAAGGCGGCGAGCGCCACGAGTCCGAGCACGAGCAGCGTGATGGCGGGCGCCGGCGCCATGAAGCCCGTCGCGAGATCGGCGAGCGAGTCGGGCAGGGGAGCGATCGTCGAGCCGTCGGTCGCGATCATCGACATGCCGCGGAAGTACAGCATCCCCGCGAGCGTCACGATGAACGACGAGACGCCCATGCGCGTGACCCAGAGCCCCTGCCAGGCGCCCATGGCGACGCCCGTCGCGAGCGCGGCCGCCACGGCAATGGCCGGATGGACGTCGTGCTTTACCGTGAGGATGGCCACGACGACGCCCACGAGCGCGACCGCCGAGCCCACCGACAGATCGAAGTTTCGCGTGACGATCAGCATGACGGCGCTGATGGCCGCCAGGCTCACGATCGAGGTCTGCAGCGCGAGCAAGACGAGGTTGCGCTGCGTGAGGAACGTCCCCTCGGTCATGAACTGGAAGAAGATCCAGATGGCGGCCACGACGAGGAGCAGCGTCGAGTCGCGGAAGGCGTTCTTGCTGAAGAGCTTCATCAAACACCCGCCGCCATGCGCAGGAGGCGCTCTTCGGTGAGCTCGGCGCGCCCGACCTCGCCCGCGAGGACGCCGTTTCGAAGGACGAGCGCGCGATCGCAGACGTCGACGAGCTCCTCGGCCTCGGAGGAGATCAGCAAGAGCGCGTGCCCCTCGGAGGCGAGCTGCCTCCAGAGCGCGTTGATCTCGTGGCGCGTGCCGACGTCGATGCCGCGCGTGGGATCGACGAGGAGCAGGATCTTGGCGCCCGAGGCGAGCCAGCGCGCCACCTGCACCTTCTGTTGATTGCCGCCGCTCAGCGTCCCCACCTGGGTGTCGATCGTGGGGACCTTGATGGCGAGCCGCTTGACGTAGTCGGCCGCGAGGCGGCGCATGGCCGCGACATCCAGGAATCCGCGGCGCGTAACGCTCGGGAGGGTCGCCATGACGATGTTCTCGGCCACGGTGTGCTCGTGCACGAGGGCCTGGCGGCGATCCTGCGCGATGAGGCCGATGCCGTGCCCGACGGCGTCGGAGGGGCGCGCGATGCGGGCCTCCTGTCCGTTGACGAGCACGCGGCCCGTGACGGGCCCGTCCCAGGCGCCGAAGATCGCGAGGGCCGCCTCGCCGCAGCCCGCGCCGAGCAGGCCGAACAGTCCCAGGATCTCGCCCTTCGCGATGCTGAGGTCGAGGCCGCTCACGAGCGGGCGGCGCGCGCCGTCGGCGTCGCGCACGACGAGCTCGCGGACCTCAAGCGCGATGGGCGCGGCCGTCGTCCTGGGCGCGCCGCGCGCGTCTCCCTCCGCGATGGCGCCGCCCAGCATGGCGCGCACGACCTCGTCGCGCGACTCGGGGTGTCCCGCGTAGACGCCGCTCACGCGCCCGTCGCGCATGACGACGATGCGGTCGGCGATGGCGAAGACCTCGGCGAGCCGGTGGGACACGAAGACGCAGGAGACGCCGCGCGCCTTGAGAGAGCGCATGCGCTCGAAGAGGAGCTGCGCCTCTTTGTCGGTGAGCGCCGCCGTCGGCTCGTCGAGGATGAGCAGCCGCACGTCCTTGGCGAGGGCCGCCGCGATCGAGACGAGCTGCTGCGTCGCGAGATCGAGCGAGGCCATGGAGGCGCGCGCGTCGACGTCGACGCCGAAGCCGGCGAGCGCTATGCGCGCGCGCGCGACGCGCGACGCCTCGTCGAGGAAACCGAAGCGCGTCGGCTCGTCGCCGAGAAACATGTTCTCGGCGACGCTGAGCTCGGCGACGACGTTCACCTCTTGCGCGACGAGCGCGATGCCCTGCGCGCGAGCCTGGCGCACGGTGGTGGCCGTGAACGGCTTGCCCCCGAGGGCGATCTGGCCCTCGTACGAGCCGTGGGGGTGCACGCCCGCGAGGATCTGCATGATCGTCGATTTGCCCGCGCCGTTTTGGCCGACTAGTGCGTGCACAGTTCCACGCGCTATCGCTAGTGTTACACCGTCAACCGCAACTGTTTCCCCAAAGCGTTTACTCACGCCGTTGAAGCGGATCGCCACCTCGGCGATCCGCTGG
>DATKFB010000262.1:0-2510 GCA_035544435.1 Polyangia bacterium | reverse complement strand
GGTCTCCTTGATCCCGCTCTCGGCCTCCGTGCCGCCCGCGGCCTCGCCCACGACCTCCATGTCCGTCTGAGCGTTGATGAGCGCGCGCAGGCCGCCCCTCAAGATCCCGTGATCGTCAGCGACGAAGACCTTGATCTTCATGACGGCGTGGGCGCCGAGGTGGCCGCCGGCAGGGGAACGTTGACGCCGACGGTCGTGCCCCGACCGCGAGACGACTCCACCGTCATCGAGCCGCCCACGAGGTGCGCGCGCTCGCGCATGCCCACGAGGCCGAGCTGTCCTTCGGAGCGGCTCTCTCCGGTGTCGAATCCCTTTCCGTCGTCCTCGATGACCAGCCGCACGGAGACGTGGCTCCGGTGAACGAGGATGCTGACGCCCTTGGCGGCGGCGTGCTTGCCCGCGTTCGTCAACGCCTCCTGCGCGATGCGATAGAGCGCCACCTCGGTGGGCTCGGGCAGGCGCGGCAGGCGCGCGCCCGTCACTTGGAGATCGACCGCGAACCCATGCGCGCGCGTCATCTCGACGCCGAGACGCTCGAGCGCCTCCTCGAGCCCGAGATCGTCGAGGATGCTCGGACGAAGACCCCGGGCGATGCGTTGCACGCCCTCGAGCGCCGCGGCCACCGAGGCCCGCAGCGTGCCGGCCGCCTTGCGGGCCTGCTCGATCTCGGGAGACTCCTCGACGGACCGCAGGCCCACGAGCAGGGATGCCAGCGTCTGGGCCGTCTCGTCGTGGAGCTCGCGGGCGATTCGGCGCCGCTCGTCCTCTTGCGCGGTGATGACGTCATTGAGCAGCGCCCTGATCGTCTCTTCGGCGTGCCGGCGCTCGGTGATGTCACGGTTGACGCTGACGTAGCCAAGGCGCGTGCCGGCGCTGTCGAAGAAGGCCACGGCGCGCGATTCGATGTGGACGCGCTTGCCATCTCGCCGCCTGTGCGTGAGCTCGCCGTGAAAGCGACCGGTCTCGACGAGCCTCCGGATGGCGTCGGCGCGCTGAACGCCCACGAAGTCGGTGCGAAAGACGAGTGCGTCCGGCTGGCCGAGGACCTCGTCCGCTCTCCGGCCGTAGGTCGACTCCGCGGCCGCGTTCCACGCCGTGAGGATGAACTTCTCGTCGCTGGCGACGACGGCGTCGGTGACCGTCGCGAGCAGGAGATCGAGGTAGCGCGTCTGTGCCTCCGTCCGCCGCAGGTACGTGACGTCCGCCACGGACACGAGCTTCGCGGGCTTTCCCGCGAACGTGATCGCGAACGACGTGAGCTCGACGTCGATGAACGAACCGTCTTTCTTTCGGTGTCTCCCGACGACCGCCTCGGCCTCGGCGCCGCGCACGGCGGCGTCGAGCGCGGCAATGGCCCTCGCCTCGGGGCCCGCGTCCGCGTCGATGTCCGTGGGAGACATCGCGAGGAACTCGTCTCGGGAGTACTCGTAGTGCCGCAGCGCCGCGCGATTGACGTCCACGATCCCGAGGGCGGCGGTGACCCACATGGGCTGGACGTTCTCCTCGAAGACCCGGCGAACGTCCGCCTGCTCCCCCGACCAGCCCTCGTCGACATCGGCGGTCATATCAAGGCCACTATGCGCCCATTGGCGCCGAAGGTTCGATGAATCGACCCGCCCCGCCGAGGGCGTCGCCCAGCCCCTTCGTCAGATCGAGGCGGATCCGCCCGATGAGCCGGTGCTCGATCTGGCGCGTGCGCTCACGCGACACGCCGAAATCCACCGCCAGCTCCGCGAGCGTCTCGGGTTCTTCACACAGGAGGCGCCGTCGAAAGATCGCCAGCTCGCGCCCGACGAGGGTGTCTTCGATCGACTTCAATCGAGCCCGCAACTGCCAATCGAAGTCAGCCGCCTCGAACCGCACGTCCGGCTGGAGCGCGGGCGCGTCCCGAAGGGTTTCCGCGAACGACCGGCCTTCGCTGCCTGACTGTCCACGCGGGGCGTCCAACGAGGTCTCGGTGCCGACGAAGCGCTCCAGCATTAGCACGACGTCCCGCTCCTTGACGTCGAGCGCCGCCGCCAGAGCTCGGCTGTCGCCTTCGATCCCCTGGCGCTCGAGCGCGCTCTGTTGCTTTCGCAGGCTGAAGAACAGCCGGCGCTGCGTCTCCGATGTCCCCGCCTTGACGAGCCGCCAGCTGTCGATCGTGTACTTCAAGATGTAGGCGCGGATCCACCACGCCGCGTACGTGCAAAGCCTCGTGCCTCGGCTCGGATCGTAACGAATGACGGCCTGAACGAGGCCGAGGTTCCCCTCCTGGACCAAATCGGACATGTCGCAGTCCGGGCGGCGGTAGCCGTACGCGATCTTCACGACGAGGCGCATGTTGGCGGCCACGAGGCGCGCCGCGAGGAGCGGAGACTTGGTCGCGGCGTACTCTTTCGCGCAACGATGCTCCTCTTCGCGCGTCATGGGCACGCAACGCCGCAAATCGAAATGGGACCTTGTCTTCGAGGCCACGTCGTCAGCCTATCTGCGGCAGACGCCGCCCCCACTTCGTACCCTTTCGCGAC
>DATKFB010000261.1:0-2688 GCA_035544435.1 Polyangia bacterium | reverse complement strand
CGCCACGCGGCCGATGGCCGGGCCGAGCGCCGCGACGACGGCGTCGAGCATTTCGCCCACGCCGCGGCCGTGCGAGGCCGACAAGAGGAAGACCTCGGGGAAGCCCAGCGTGAAGATCTCGGCGGCGGCTGCCTCGCGGTTCGCGGAGTCGACCTTGTTGCCGGCCACGAGGACGGGCTTGCCCGAGCGGCGGAGCACCTGCGCGACGTCCTTGTCGACCGAGGTCACGCCCTCGTGCGCGTCGAGCACGAGGACGAGGAGCGCCGCCTCCTCGACGGCGCGCAGCGTCTGCCGGCGCATGGCCTTGAGGATCCCCTCGGCCGAGGGATCGAGCCCGCCCGTGTCGACGACGCGGAACTGCGCGGGTCCCCAGTCGGCTACGCCGTAGCGGCGATCGCGCGTCACGCCGGGCGTGTCCTCGACGAGCGCCGGACGGCCGCCCACGAGGCGGTTGAACAGCGACGACTTGCCGACGTTCGGCCGCCCGACGAGCGCGACGAGCGGCAGCGAGGGATCGTCCTGCGTCGACGGAGGCGGGCGCCGACGTCCCCTCACGGGCGGTACCCGAGCCGGGCGAGCGCCGCGGGCGAGGTCGTCCACTCGGGCTCGACCTTCACCTGCAGCTTGAGGTGCGCGGGCCGGCCGAGGAGGTCGGTGATCTGCGCGCGCGCCTTCGTGCCGACCTCTTTGATCATCGACCCGCCCTTGCCGACGACGATGGCCTTCTGGCTGTCGCGCTCGACGAGGATGGCGGCCTCTATTACGACGTCGGCCGCGCCGTCCTCGCGGGCGCGCTCTTCCCACGACTCGATGTCGACGGCGACGGCGTAAGGGAGCTCCTGGCGCGTCAACAGGAAGATCTGCTCGCGGACGAGCTCGGCCGCGAGGAACCGCTCGGTGCGATCGGTGAGCGTCTCGGGACCGTAGAGCGGCGCTCCGCGCGGCAGGAGCTTGCAGAGCTCGGAGATCAAGGGCGCGAGGTTCTTGTTCTTGAGCGCCGAGATCGGCACGAGCGCGCTGAACTCCGACACGCGCTCCCAGTCGGCCAGGAGCGGCAGCAACGCGCCCTTGTCCTTGACCTTGTCGACCTTGTTGACCGCCAGGACGGTCGGGCGGCGCGCCGCCTCGAGCTGTCGCAGGATCTGGCGCTCCTCGTCGCCGGGGCGCCGCTCGCCCGCGTCGACGACGAGGAGCGCGGCGTCGACCTCGTCGATGGCGCCGAGCGCCTCCTGGAGCATGAAGCGATTGAGCCCCTTCTTCGCGCCGTGCACGCCGGGCGTATCGACGAAGACGATCTGTCCCTCGGGTCCGTTCCAGACGCCGACGATGCGGTTCCGAGTCGTCTGCGGCTTGGGCGTCACGATGGCGAGCTTCTCGCCCACGAGTGCGTTGAGCAGCGTCGACTTGCCGACGTTGGGTCGTCCCAAAATGACGACGGTGCCGGCGACGGTGTTCGCGTCGCTGTCGAGGGTGCTCATGTGGGGCTTCTATATAGCCCAGATGTCATGCTATCCGGAGACATGCGCTCGAGGATTTTGCGCGCGGTCGGCAGGCTCGCGGGCGCGTTGTGGCTCGCGGGCGCGCTTTCGCTGGCGTCCGCTCGCGCCGCGCCGCTCGGGTCGCCCGCGGCCGCGCCGCTGACGCTGACCGACGCGGCCGACGGCGGGCTCGAGGTGCGCGCGGGGGGCGTCGTCCTGGCGCGCGTGCCTGTCAAGGCGGCACCGTTACGGCGCGCGCCCGCGCGGCTGCGCGAGGTCTCCATCGAGGGCCGTCGGGTCGTCGAGGTGCGCATGGCGGTTCGCGGCACGCCGCACGAGGAAGTCTGGATCGGCGCGGTCGGCGGACGCGAGGCGCGCGTCGTGTGGAGCGGGCTCGCCGGTCCGCGAGACGCCGACGGAGAGACGGCGCTCGACGTGGAGCTGACGCCCGAGGGCGTCGTGGAGTACCAGAAGGCCAGCCAGGTCACGCGCTGCGACGGCGCGCCCGCGCGCTTGTTCCCGCGCGCGTTCGACTTCGAGGCCTGGAAGTTTCGACCCGTGCTCTCGGCGGTGCCGTCCCCGGCGCGCGAGCGGCTCGTCGGCCGGCGCGGCGATCCGTCGATGCCGGCGGGGCGACCGGTGGCCTCGTTTCATTTCACGGCGGCCTCGACGACGGCCGCCGCGGGTAGCGACGCCCGCGCTCTGACGCCGCCCGCAGCCGTCGACGACGGCGATCCGGCGACGGCCTGGACCGAAGGGCTGGGCGGCGACGGGCGGGGCGAATTTCTCACGGCGCGGCCCGCGGCGGCCGCCGTCGTGAGGGGCCTGCGCATCATCCCCGGGGACGCGTCGAGCGCGCGCCGGTTTCTCGCTCGGAACCGCGTGCGCGCGTTCCAGCTCTCGTTCGGGCCGCGGGACGACCAGCGCTTCGATGTCGAGCTCCCCGACGCTGGCGCGAGCCGCTTCCGTGAGCCGTACTGGGTGGCGCTGCCGCGCCCCGTGCCGGCGTCGTGCGCCACGATCGTCATCACCGAGGTGACGCCTGGGACCGAGGCGACTCCGCCAAGGAGCTTCGGCGCGACGGCGATCTCGGAGCTCACGCTCTTCACCGAGCTCGACGGTCCCGACGGCGCCGCGCGGCTCGTGGCCGACGTCGCCCACGCCGCCGACTGCGCCTCGCGCGTGCCGGCGCTCGTGGGCTTGGGCGCCG
>DATKFB010000260.1:0-10378 GCA_035544435.1 Polyangia bacterium | reverse complement strand
GCGTCGACCTGCACGTCGAGGCCGTTCGTCGCGATGCGCAGGTCCCCCGAGAGCGCGGGACGCGTCGAGAAGTACACGAGGACGGCCGCGCCGATGGCGAACCAGGCCATGTAACCCTGGCCATCCCCGTTCTGTAACCAGCGCGTCACCCGCCCGAGGAACGACGCGATCGCCACGGGCGTGCCGACGAGCACCTTGTCGATGATGAACCGATCGACGACGTAGTAGAGGCCGTCCGCGACGAGCTTGACGGGTCGGACGAAGATCTTGTCGTAGAGCTCGTCGACGCGAAACTTGTCGCGCGCGAGGCGGACGAGGCCGGGGAAGGCGGCCGCGAACTTCTTCGCAGGCTCGCGGTAGCCGCCGCCGTAGAAGGCGTACGCGAGAGCGATGCCGCCCAGCGCGATGAGGGACGAGACGACCATGAAGAGCTCTTCGGTCGAGTGCGACATCTCGAGCTCGGCGCCGAGGACCGACTCGAGGCGGTGGCCGAGCAGGTCCCACTCGGGGTGATCGAAGAGCGCGCCCGGCAGGATCACGAGCCCGCCCAGGAGCGCGCCGATCGCGAGCACGACGAGCGGGCCCACCATGAGGCCGGGCGACTCGTGGATGTGGTGCTTGACCTCGTCGCTCGCGCGGGTCTCCTCACCCGAGAAGACCAGGAAATAGAGGCGCGACATGTAGAACGCCGTGCCCGCGGCCGCAATGAGCAGCGTGACCCCCACGGCCTTGCCGACCCACGCGAGGGTAGGGCCGAAGACCTCGGTGGCGAAGGCGCCCGCGACGATCGAGTCCTTCGAGAAGAAGCCCGAGAGCCCCGGGACGCCGCAGATCGCGAGCCAGCACACGAAGAACACGCCGTGCGTCCATGGGATCTTCTTGCGTAGGCCGCCCATGATGTTGATGTCGCCCGAGCCGCTCATGGCGTGCATGACCGAGCCCGCGCAGAGGAACAGGCCGGCCTTGAAGAACGCGTGCGTGTAGAGGTGGAACACGCCGCCGTCGAAGTTGCCCGTTCCGACGCCCGCGAACATGAAGCCGAGCTGGCTCACGGTCGAGTAGGCGAGCACCTTCTTGAAGTCGTTCTGCGCGAAGCCGATGACGGCCGCGAAGAGCGCCGTGAGCGCGCCGACGCCCGCGACGATCGCCATCGCGCCCGGCGAGAGCAGATAGACGAGGTGCATGCGCGCGACCATGTAAACGCCCGCCGTGACCATCGTCGCGGCGTGGATGAGCGCCGAAACGGGCGTTGGGCCCGCCATGGCGTCGGGCAGCCACACGTAGAGCGGGATCTGCGCCGACTTGCCCGTGGCGCCGATGAAGAGGAACAAGCAGGCCCAGAAGGCAACCGGCGCGCCCAGCCACGACTGCACGAGCAGCGAACCGCCCTTCGTGGCCTCGTTGATCTCGGTGAACTTCAGCGTGCCCGTGTACTGGTAAAGGAGGAACATCCCCAGCAAGAAGCCGAAGTCGCCGATCCGGTTGACGATGAACGCCTTCTTGCCCGCGTCGGCGTTGGCGTTCTCCTTGTACCAAAAGCCGATCAGCAGATAGCTGCAGAGACCGACGCCCTCCCACCCGACGAACATGACGGGCAGGCTGTCGCCGAGGACGAGGACGAGCATCGCGCCGCAGAAGAGGTTCAGGTAGGCGAAGAAGCGGGCGTAGTCGGGGTCGTGCTCCATGTACCCCTGCGCGTACACGTGGATGAGGAACCCGATGAACGTGATGATGAGGCACAGCAGGCCCGACAGCGCGTCCATGTGGAACGCGAGGTCGATCTTGAGATCGCCTGCTTGCATCCAGGTCCACACGTTGTCGGTGAGCGCGCCGCCCTCCGGCAGACGATGGAAAAAGGCGTCGAAGGCCACGAGGGCCGAGGCGCCGATGGCGCCCGCGGCGACGATGAGCACGAAGTCGCGGCTCCACTTGCGGCCGAAGAGCATGAGCAGCGCCGCGCCGATGAACGGCATGAGCGGGACGAGGCGCAGGGGGAAGGTCATGGTGGTCGCCGCTCCGTCAACGCTTCATGAGAGTGGCTTCGTCGAGGTTCACGGTCTGACGGCCGCGGAAGAGCCCGACGAGGATCGCGAGGCCCACGGCCGCCTCGGCGGCCGCGAGCGCGATGATGAGGAAGGCGAAGACGTGCCCCTTCTCGTCGCCAAGGGCGCGCGAGAAGGCCAGCATCGCGAGGTTGCCGCCGTTGAGCTGCAGCTCGATGCCCATGAGCACGATGAGCGTGTTGCGGCGCATGAGCACGCCCCCCGTCCCGATGAGGAACAGGATGAACGACAGCACGAGGTAGTAGTTCGTCGGCATGTTGATCGTTAGTGGTGGCCCCCGCCGGAGGCGGGCAGCGCGTCCGCCTCGTCCACGGTGGCCGGATAGTCGTGCAACTGGCGGTCGTGGACCTCCTTGCGCGCCGCCGCGGCGAGCTCGGCGTCGACCTCTTTGCGATGCGAGCGCGAGAGGATGACGCCGCCCACGATGGCGACGAGCAGCAAGAGCGAGATCGCCTCGAATGGGTAGAGAAAGTCGCGGAAGAGCATGTCGCCGATCGAGCCGACGGTGCCGAAGGTGTCGGGGATGGCGACCGGCGCCGGAAGGCCGAGGTCCGACACCTGACAAAACTTCACGAGGAGGTAAACGCCGCCCGCGACGCCCACGAGCCGCGTGGGCCGCCACGACACGGGCGAGACCTCCTCGCGGTTCAGGATCATGACGACGAAGATGAAGAGCACCATGATGGCGCCCGCGTAGACGAGCACCTGCAGGATCGCAAGGAAGTGCGCCGAGAGCGTCGCGTAGATCGCCGCGAGGCAAAAGAACGTCCCGACGAGCGACATGACGGCCGTCACCGGATTCCGGCGGGTCATCGTGAGGCCCGCGAAGAACACCGTGAGCGACGCGAGCAACCAGAAGACGACTTGCTCGCCTCCCGACGCGGTCACGGCCGTGGCAGCGGGGTTCATTAGGCCGCCCGCGCCTTCGCGCTCAGCTTCAACTTCGCCTCGAAGTCCGCCCGGAACTTCGTGAGGAAACCCAGCATGGGCCACGTCGTCGCCTCGCCGAGCGCGCAGATCGTGTTGCCCGCGATGCCATTCGCTATGTTGGCCATGAGATCGATGTCGCCCGCCTCGCCCTCACCGCGCGCGACGCGCGCGCAGACGCGCGCGAGCCAGCCCGACCCCTCGCGACACGGCGTGCACTGGCCGCAGGACTCGTGCGCGTAGAACTTCATGATGCGCGCGCAAAGGGCCACGACGTCGGTGCTGTCGTCGAACACGACGATGCCGCCCGAGCCGGCCATGGTCTTGAGGCGCTTGCCCCCGCCCATGTCGTAGGGCACGCCGGGCTTGAGCTCGACGTCCTTGATGCGCGCGTCGGACGTGAGCGCGTCGAACTCGATGGGCACGTCGAGCTCACTCGCGTCGAGCGGCGGCATCGAGCTGCCGCCCGGGATGAGCCCCTTGAGCCGCCGCCCGCCCGGGATGCCGCCGCACACGTCGTAGATCAAGCTCCGAAACGGGATGCCCATTGGCAGCTCGAACACACCGGGCTTCGCGACGTGACCCGAGACGCAGACGATGCGCGTGCCGCCCGACTTCCCCATGCCGAGGTTGGCGAACCACTCGCCACCCCGCATGACGATGTCGGGGATGTTCATGAGCGTCTCGACGTTGTTGACGACCGTCGGCGCCTGGAAGAGGCCCTTGACGGCGGGGAACGGCGGCTTGAGGCGCGGCCAGCCGCGCTTGCCCTCGAGCGAGTTCAAGAGCCCCGTCTCCTCGCCGCAGATGTACGCGCCCGCGCCGCGGTGGAGCGTGATGTTGAGCTTGAACGTGCCGGCGCCGCCCGCCGCCGGCAGATCCTTGCCGAGCAGCCCAGCCGCGTAGGCCTCCTCTATCGCCATCTCGACGATCTCCGCCTCGCGCATCATCTCGCCGCGGATATAGATGTAGGCGTGCTTGCAGCCGAGCGCGTAGGACGCGATCAACATGCCTTCGATCAAAAGGTGAGGATCGAAGGCCAGGAGCTCGCGGTCCTTGCACGTGCCGGGCTCCGACTCGTCGGCGTTGACGACGAGATAGACCGGCGCCTCCTTCGGCAATCCCTTCGGGATGAACGACCACTTGAGCCCCGTCGGAAAACCGGCGCCGCCGCGCCCGCGCAGGTTCGACTTCTTGACCTCGTCGACGAGCGCGGCCGGCTGGAGCGAAAGCGCCTTGCGGAAGGCCTGGCCGCCGCCGCGCTGCTGGTACACCGACAGCTTGTGGCTGTCCGGCACGCCGAAGTTCTTCGTGACGATCTTGACGTCTTTGGCCTCTTCCCAACTCACGGCTTCACTCCCTGCCACGCCACGGCTAGCTTCCCGCCCCGGGCAAGGGCCCGATGCCGAACAATGTGCGCGTGGCGGCGCCACCGCCGGGCGCGCCCCCAGCCGGGTTCCGGTCCTGCCAGCGCTTGCGGAGATCGTCGATGATCGTGTCGAGCTTCTTCTCCGTGAGGTCGAGGAAGTACTGATTCCCGCAGATCATCATGGGCGCGTTAGCGCACGCGGCCAGGCACTCCTCCTCGACGATCGAGAAGGCGCCGTCGGGCGTCGTCTCACCCGCCTTGATGCCAAGCTTTTTCTCGAGGTAGTGGAGCATGTCGTAAGCGCCGCGCAGCATGCACGACACGTTCGTGCACACCATGAGCTCGTTCCGCCCGTGCTTCTCGCGGTGGAACATCGTGTAGAACGTGATGACGCCGAAGACGTGCGCCGGCGCGAGCTCGAGCGTGCGCGCCACGAGCTCGAGCACCTCGTCAGGCAGGTGGCCGAACTCGTCCTGCGCGACGTGCAGCACGGGCAACAGCGCCGCCTGCTTGTTCGGATACTGCGCCAGCGCCTTCTCGACGCGCGCTCTCGACTGCGCTGAAAACTCGAGCGGCATGGAATGTTGGCGGTTGAGCCGCCGGAAAACTAGGAGAAACGGAACGGTATGTCAACCACCCATCGGGCGGCGGCGCCGCTGGCGGCCGCGCCCGGCCGGCCGCCTCACTCCGTCGAGAACTTCAGCACCATGACGTGCTTGTACGTCTGGCTCGGGCGCAGGACCTCGTCGTCCTTCCAGGCCGGGACGTTGATCGAGTTCGGGAATTTCTGCGTCTCGATGCAGAACGCCGCGAACTGAGTGTGCTTGCGGCCCCGCCCCTGCGTCGAGCCGTCCATGAAGTTGCTCGTGTAGAGCTGCGCGCCCGGCTGGTTGGCCTGGATCGTCATCACGCGCCCCGACTTCGGATCCTCGACGCGGGCCACCGGGCGCAGCGCGTGCGGGTCTCCGTTGATGATGTAGTTGTCGTCGAAGCCCGGCGGCTTCTCGCCCGTCTTCATAAGGTCCTTGCCGAGAGCCTTCGGCTTCGTGAAGTCGAAGGGCGTACCCGCGACGGCCAGGACCTTTCCGTCGGGCGGCATGCCAGGCGTGTACTTGTCGGCGTAGAGCGTGAGGACCTCGTCCTTGATGTCGCCCGGCTCGGCCGACAGGTTCCAGTAGGTGTGGTGCGCCATGTTGAGGGGCGTCGGCTTGTCGGTCGTCGCCTCCATCTCGATGCGCAGCTCGTCGTCCTTGGTGAGCGTGTACGTCGTCGTGGCGTGCACCGTGCCGGGATAGCCCTCGTCGCCGTCCTTCGACACGAGCGTGAGCTTGAGCGACGGGCCGTCCGGCGTCTCGCTGGAGGAGCCCTCCCACACGAGCTTGCTCCATCCCTTGAGGCCGCCGTGCAGGTGGTTCGTCCCGTTGTTGGCGGCCAGCTTGTAGGTCTTGCCGTCGAGCTCGAACTTGGCGTTCGCGATGCGGTTCGCGACGCGGCCGATCGTCGCGCCCAAGTACGGAGGATTCGTCTCGTACTGCGCGAGCGTGTCCCAGCCGAGCACGACGTCGCCCGACTTGCCCTTGCGATCGGGCACGTCGAGCTCGGTGATGGTCGCGCCGAGGTTCGTGATCTTCGCGATGAGGCCGTGCTTGTTGATGAGCGTGTAGACGTCGACCTCCTTGCCGTCGGCCTCGCCCCACTTCATCTTCTCGATGGCCTTGGACTGCCCCACCGCGGCGTCGGGCTTGTTCTTGGGGGTCTTGCTCTTCGCAGCGGCCGTGCCGGCCACGAGCGGAAGGGCGAGCGCCGCGATGACCGCGGACGTGCACGCCGAACGAAACCAGCTGCGGGTGAGGCTCTCCCCGGACGTGGCGCGCATCGGGATCTCCTGAGGCAAGGGGCAGGGAACGACGAAGAGCGCCTAATGTGCAACCTCGAGGGGGGCCGCGTCCAGTGCTCCCGACCGACGAGCTACATCTTGTCGACGTACCGCCGGGCCACCTCGGCAACCGCAAAATCGGGCGGCCCGAGATCGATGATGGCGAGCTTGAGCAAGCTCGCGGCGCCGTCGGTGTCGCCGGAGAGGTAGTGGACGTAGCCGAGCCAGACCACGGCGAGCGCATAGCGCGGCGACAGCACGAGGGCGCGCTCGAGCGCGGCACGCGCGGCGGGCAGGTGGCTCAGGAGGGCGTGACCGGCGCCGAGGCGCGTGTAGATCATCGCGGCGCGCCCTCCGTCCGTCCGATCGGCGCACAGCCGCAACGCGAGCTCCTCGTGCGCCACGGCGTCGCGCAGGAGAGCGACCGAGCTTTCGGCGATGCCCCGATCGAGCAACGTCCCGCCCACGGCGCTCTGCGCGCCGCACGAGCGCGGGTTCACGGCGACCGTGTCCTTCCACAACGTGGCGTTGTCCCGCCAGGCGGCGTGGCGCACGTTCATGACGGCGACGAAGGCGGCGAGTACGACGAAGCCCGCCGCGCGCAGCACGCGCCACGCGCCGGCCGAGAGCCGGTCGGACAGCGCGGCCGCGGCGGCGGCGGCCGCGAGGGCGATGCCGACGAGCGGAAGCGTGAGGAACCGCTCGGCGGCGGGGATGGGCACGGGGATGAAGTTCGAGACTGGCCCGAGCGCGAGCGCGAACCAGGTCAGGCCGAAGGCGAGGACGCGCCCACCCCGCCGCGCGGCCCACACGATCGCGGCGAGGTAGGCGAGCACGACGAGCGTCGCGGGAAGGAGCGCCGCGGCCGGCACGCGGCCGAAGGCGAAGTAGCCGGTGTAGTCCGCGCACAGGGGCCAGGGCCAGATCAGAAGGCGCAGGTAGTGCGCCCAGACGATGGGCATGCCCCTCAAGGTCCCCGCGAGCGTCCCTCCCGGATATAGGGCGTACTGCCCGACGGTCTTCATGGGACCGAAGCGGATCGCCAGGTAAGCCGCGAGCACGAGCGCGAAGGGCGCGAGCTCGCGGGCCACGGCGCGCGCGGGACGGCGCTCGGCCGCCGGGCCGGCCGCGCGGATGATCGCGAGGAGCACGGGCGCGACAACGGCGGACTCCTTGGAGAGCAGCCCGAGCGCGAACGCCGCGGGCGCGAGCCGACGGCGGCCCGCGAGCGCGAGCAGGAGCGTCGTGAGCGTCCAGAACGTCACGAGCGAATCTTCGCGGAACGACGCATTGTCGACGGTCTCCGTCGTGACGGGGTGCAGCGCGAAGACGAGACCCGCGACGAGCGCGAACCGGCGGTGCTGCTCGGGCAAGAGGCGCCGCGCCAGCGCCGTGACGAGGCAGGCGCCGCCGACGTGCCAGAGGATGCTCTGCGCCCGGAAGACGGCCGGCGTGAACGCCACGAGCGCGTCAATCATGTACGTCAGAGTGCAGAAGGGCCGCCACGTCCCCTCGAGGCTCGCCCCAAAGTAATCGCGCGTGACGAGCGCGCCGAAGTCGCTCGACTTGAGGAAGTTCTGCGCCTCGACGATGACGAGCCCCTCGTCATAGGTGAAGCCGTTGGCGAGAGCGCGCGCGAAGGCCACGAAGACGACGGCCGCGACGAGCGCCGCGGCGCCGCGCGGCTGCGCCCACCACGGCCCCGCCGGCGCGCTCGCGAAGGCTGCCGCTCCGGACACGGGCGAGCCGGGACCCGGTCCCCTCCCTCGCCGGTCTTCGATGCCCACGCCTCAATGTATATCGATCTGACGGGGTCCGGCTCGCTACCGCGATCGCCTCGGCCCGTCACGCTCCCCACCCCGCTCGCTTCGCGGGGCCTCGGCCAGACCCCCTCGCTCAGGCCGCCAAGGCCGGCCTGAGCTCGCGCACTATGAAGAAACGTGGGCGACAAACGAGCGAGGTCTGGTGTTTCGGATATTCTTTCCGGCATGTGCGAGCTCATGGGGATGGAGTGCAATGTCCCCACCGACATCGTCTTCTCGTTCACGGGCTTCGCCTTGCGCGGAGGAAAAACCGGGCCGCACGCCGACGGCTGGGGCCTCGCGCTCTATGACGGCAAATACGCGCGCAGCTTCCTCGAGCCCGCGCCCGCCTGCGCGAGCCCCATGGCGGCGTTCATCCGCGACAACCCCATCAAGACGCTGCTCGCCGTCGCGCACGTGCGCAAGAAGACGCGCGGACGCGCCTCGCTCGAAAACACGCATCCTTTCAAGCGGACCTTGTGGGGCCGTCACTGGGTCTTCGCCCACAACGGCACCCTGCCGCACGTGCGGCGCCACAAGCTGACGTCCGAGCTGCCCGTGGGCGAAACCGACAGCGAGCACGCGTTCTGCTGGATCCTCGAGCAGCTCCGCGCAGCCTTCCCGGGTGGCTACCCGCGCGATGCGCGCCGGCTTTGGACGACGATCGCCGAGCTCGGCGGCGTCCTGGGCGCCGAAGGCAAGTTCAACTTCTTGCTCGCCGACGGTCGCCACCTCTACGCCCGCTGCGGGACACAGCTCTGCTACATCGCGCGGCGCGCGCCGTTCGGTCGCGCGACGCTGCGCGACGCCGAGCTCCAGATCGATTTCTCCGCCTTCACGACGACGCGTGATCGCGTGGCCGTCGTCGCGACGACGCCCCTCACGCGCGACGAGACCTGGCACGAAGGCCGGCCCGGAACGATGTGGGTCTTCCGCGGCGGCCAGCTTCGAGCGACGCTGCCCAGCCTCGCGCAGGACGCAGCGCCCGCCGCCAAGGCCCCCCGCAAGCGCGTCGTCAAGCCTGTCCTGGCGCGCCGTGCAGCCTGAAGACACGCGCGCTCCTGAAGACACACGCACTCCTGAAGACACACGCACTCCTGAAGACACACGCGCTCCTGAAGACACGCGCTCCTGAAGACTTCCGGCCGGGCCGGCGTTCGGATAAGCTGCTCTCGGGTCACTTCCTTATCCCAGAGGGATCTCGATGCCTAAGCTGCCTCTTCCGTCCGTTCGGCTCCTCGGCGCGCTTTGCCTGGCCACCTCGCTCGCGTCGGCCCTGCTCGCCGGGCCCGCCTTCGCCGACGACGCGAGCGACGCCAGGGTGCACTATCAGAAGGCCACGGCACATTACGCCGTCGGCGAGTACCGTGAGGCCGCGGCCGAATACGAATCCGCCTACAAGGCCAAGCAGGATCCGGCGCTCCTGTACAACGCCGCGCAGTCGCACCGCCTCGCGAACGACAACCAGAAGGCGCTGCTGCTCTACAAGAACATCGTCAAGCTCCACCCGACGTCGAAGTACGCCGCCGAGTCGAAGGACCGCATCGAGAAGCTCGAGCAGGCCATCGCGACGACGCAGAGCCCACCCAACCAGCCCGCGCCCGTGATGCTGGGCGCGCCGCCCGCGGTGCCGGCGAGCGCGCCCGTGCAGCCGCTCGTGCCGCCCGCGCCCGCCGCCACGCCCGCCCCCGCCGCCACGCCCGTCCCCGCGGCGCCGCCCGTCCCCGCGGCGCCGCCCGGACCGCCCGCGACCACGCTCACGGCGGCCGCGCCGTCATCGGCCGCCGCCGAGACGCCCATCTACGAGAAGTGGTGGTTCTGGGCCGGCGCCGGCGTCGTCGTCGTGGGCGCGGTGATCGCCATCGCGGCGCTCTCGGGCTCGACGACGCCTTGGAACAACGTCTCGAACGTCAACGGGAGCGTGCGCTGATGTCGCGCCTTCGGTTCGGGTTGGCCTTCGTGCTCGTCGCGGGCGCAGCGGCGCTCGCGGCGTGCAGCAAGACCGGCTCGCCGCCCAGCGGCTTCGGCGTCAACGTCACCGTCGACGCCACGATGGTCCCCTCTGCCCAGCGCGCGATGATCACCACCGACAAGCTCACCGTCGTGGACGACGCGGCCGGGTCGACGCCCGTCATGCGGACGCTCGACGACCTGCCCAAGGCCATCGCGGGCGGCACGGTGCGCTTCCACTACACGCCCGGCGCCGGCGTGAGCGCCGGCGACAAGCTGAGCTTCGGGCTCGACGTCATGAACGGCAGCACCCTTATCGCCTCCGGCGCGGCCTCCGTGACGCTCGAGACGGGCGCGGTCTCGCTCACGATCGCACTCACGAGCGGCGGCA
>DATKFB010000259.1:0-3885 GCA_035544435.1 Polyangia bacterium | reverse complement strand
ATGGCTGATTCCAGTTCGCCGCGGATATTTCTCCTTGGCGCGACTGGTCGCACGGGCCGAGAAGTGCTTCGTGTGGCGCTCGGACGCGGACACCGCGTGACCGCGCTCGTTCGGTCACCGGCGCAGCTTCCGGAGCACGAGCTGCTGACCGTTCTGAAGGGGGACGCACGTCGCTCCGATGATCTTCGTGCTGGAATGGACTCCTCCGTCACGGTGCTCTCCGCGCTCGGCCGGCGCTCGACGTCGGACCCGACGCTGCTCGCCGATTGCGCACAGGCGACGGTGGATGCAATGACCGCTGTCGGAGCGCAGCGGCTCATCGTCGTGTCCATGGCGCTCTTGTTCCCGGACCTCGGGATGCTGGCGTCGCTTCTTCGTCGCTTCGTGTTCGCCACGGTCTTGCACGACTCGGAGCAGATGGAGAGCGTGATCGCGACCAGTCGACTCGACTGGACCATCGCGCGCCCTCCGCGACTCACGAACGGCGGTCGCGCCCCGTACCGCGTCCGGCGCGATGGGCTCCGAGAAGGCGGCCGTTCGATTTCGCGCGCAAGCTTGGCCGAATTCCTCGTCGACGAGGCGGAGCGCAGAGAACACACGGGCGCCGTCGTCGGGGTGTCGCGTTGACGCCGGACGCCTCGAGACGACTACCGCGGCCTCAGCGTTCGTATCAATCGTCGATGTTGCCGCGCTCCCGAGCCGTTAGTCCGCAGCGGACTGTTGACGATGAGCTTGACACCGGCCTATTGTATGATAATCATCATGTCATGCGGTACCCGGACGGCCACAAGGAGAACGTCAGCGCGCGAATCGTCGTGGCGACGTCGCGCGCGCTCCGGCAGGAGGGGATCGACGCCGTGAGCATCCCGCGGCTCATGAAGTTGGCGGGGCTGACCCACGGAGGCTTCTACAGTCACTTCAAGGATCGGGACGATCTCATCGCCAAGGCGGCCGTGCACGCGGCCTACGCCAGCGTGCTTCACGGCGACCAGCCGTCGGGGAAGTCGCTCGACAAGTACCTTACCAAGGAGCACGTGCTCCACCCAGAGGTCGGCTGCGTCGTTGCCGCCCTCGGCGCCGAAGGCGCGCGTCAGAAGGGCTCTGTGCGGCGCGTCTTCGCCGAGATCGGCCGCGGGTTCTTGCGCCTCGTGGATCGGAACCTTCATCCCGAAGCCTCGGCCAAGGGCCGCCTCAGCGACGAGGCGCTCGCGACGGCGTCTCGCATCGTGGGCGCGATCATGCTCGCTCGCCTCGTCGACGACGAGACGCTCGCCGAGCGAATCCTCACCGCCGCGAAGACCTCCCGATGAGGATCGTCACCGCGCCCTTTTTTTGCCCGATAAGATGATGAGCGTCATGCAATAGCACCAGCCATCCACCAGGAGACGAACATGAGCACAGACAGTGAAGAGCCCGTCGTACGCTTTCGCGACGTCGGGAAGGTCTACGACGACGAAGGGCTGCGGGTCACCGCCGTCAGGAGTGTCACCTTCGACATCCCAGGGCAGCGCTTCGCGATGATCGTGGGTCCGTCGGGGAGCGGCAAGACGACGCTCCTCAACCTGATCGGCTGCATCGACACGCCGAGCTCCGGTCACCTGGAGGTCTGCGGGCAGGATATCGCCGCGCTCGGCGAGCGCGCGCTCACCGACTTCCGTTCACGCAACATCGCGTTCGTCTTCCAAGGATTCAACCTGCTGCCCGTCCTCACCGCGTACGAGAACGTCGAGTACCCGCTGCTGCTGCTCGGCCTGGGCGCCACGGATCGGCGGGAGCGCGCGATGGCGATGCTCGAGTCGGTCGGTCTCGCCGACCAGCGCGACCAGCGGCCGAACCAGCTGAGCGGCGGCCAGAAGCAGCGCGTGGCGATCGCGCGCGCGCTCGTGAAGCGGCCAGCTGTCGTGCTCGCCGACGAGCCGACCGCGAACCTCGACAGCCGCACGGGCGCCGAGATCATCGCGCTCATGCGCGAGGTCCAGCAGGAGTACGCCGCGAGCTTCGTGTTCTCGACGCACGACCCGCAGCTCATGTCCTACGCCGACGACACCTTCGTCATTCGCGACGGCCAGCTGGCCGATCGCCATGGCCGGGAGAGGAACTGATGCTCTTCAAGATCGCCTTCCGCAACATCCTCCGCAACCGCCGCCGCTCGGCGATGACGCTGCTCGCGATCGCCGTCGGCAGCATGTCCATCGTTCTGTTCGGCGAGTTCGTCGCCTTCGTGCGCGCGGGCATCGAGACGAACGCCGTGCAGAAGGTCGGTCACCTCACCGTCTTCCACAAAGGGTACTTCGACTACGGCGCCGGCAACCCGGCGGCGTTCGGCATCGACCACTACCAGGACGTCATCCGCCTCATCGAAGAGGATCCGCAGCTCGGTCCGGCGGTGAACGTCGTCACCCCGACAATCGCCCTCACCGGCATCGCCGGCAACTTCGACCTCGACGCGTCCAAGACCTTTCTCGGCGCCGGCTACGTCCCGGCGGCTCGCGAGAGAATGCGGCGCTGGGACGAGCACGGTGTCAGCACCCGCCGCGCGAACGAAGACCCGGGCCTGCGCGATGGCGACGAGACGGTTGGCGTCGTCGGCGTCGGCCTCGCGCGCGTGCTCGGACTCTGCGAACCGCTCAAGATCGCCAACTGTCCGCCGCGTCCCACGCCGACGGCGCCGACGGCGCCGCCGGCGACGGCGGTGGCCGGCGAGCTACCGTCACTCGCGCCCGAGGACGCCGCGCCCGCGGCTGACACGGGCGCCCCCCGCGTCGAGCTCCTGGCCGCGACCGCCGGCGGCGCTCCAAACGTCATGAGCCTGCGCGTCGCCCGCGCCGAGCAGCAAGGCGTGCGCGAGCTCGACGAGAACGCCGTCATCATGCACTTCGGGCTCGCCCAGAAGCTCCTCTATGGCCGCGGCGAGCGGAAGGCGGACGCCATCGTCATCCAGCTCCACCGCACCGAGGACATCCCGCGAGCGAGCGCGCGTCTCGCGGCGCTCTTCGCGGCGCATCACCTCGACGGCAGCCTCGAGATCCGTGACTTCGCTGACCGCGAGCCCTTCTACCGGCAAGCGGTAGGGATGTTCAGCGCGATCTTCCTGTTCATCTCGCTCATCATGGGCGTGATCGTCCTCTTCACCGTGGTCAACACCATGGGGATGAGCGTCGTCGAGCGCACGGCCGAGATCGGCACGGCGCGCGCGATGGGCCTCCAGCGCGCCGGCGTGCGCCGGCTCTTCGTCGGCGAGGGAGCGCTGCTCGGTGGGCTCGGCGCAACCATCGGCGTCGCGCTCGCGCAGCTCGTCGCCGTCCTCTTCAACCGCTCGGGTGCGACATGGACGCCGCCCGGCCAGGCCGCGCCAATCCCGCTTCAGGTGCTCGCCTCGGGCCGGCCCGGACTGCTCGCCGGTGTCTGGCTTCTGCTCCTCATCGTCGCAACGCTCGCGGCCGTCGTGCCCGCGAACCGCGCCGCCCGCCTCAAGGTCGTCGATGCGCTCCGCCACGTCTAGGAGGTCTGTCATGAAGGCCAAGCCATCCATCGTCATCACGTTCGCTCTCGCCGCCGCGCTCTCGACTTCGGCCGCGCGCGCCGATGCCTCGCCACCGGCGGCCGACATCGTCGCGGCCGCGGACAAGGTGCGGAACCCGTCGCAGCCGTTCCGCGTCTCGCTCGCGCTCGTCGAGTACCAGAGCGGACAATCCCACGGCACGACCAACCTCACCGTTCACTCGAAGCCCGTCGCGGCGACGGGCCAGTATCGCAACATCGTGCGCTACGTCGGTCCGCCGCGCGACGTCGGCAAGCTCGTGCTCCTCGACGCGAGTCGCATGTGGTTCTACGACCCCGCGTCGAAGGCGAGCATCCGGATCTCGGCGCAGCAGCGCCTCATCG
>DATKFB010000258.1:0-2877 GCA_035544435.1 Polyangia bacterium | reverse complement strand
GTATGCGCTCCACGGCGCCACTGCGCGCTCGATGCGCTCCGCCGGCGACGCGAGTCGCGCGGTGGCCGCAGACAGATTGCGCGCCGCCCACTCCCAGATCGGCTTGCTGTCGAGTCGCTGTTCGTCGCGACCTTCGCTCCGCGCCTCCTTCTCGGCGTGCTCGAGCTCCGCGAGCGCGGTCGCGGCCTGGGCGAGCAGCGGCGCGGGCGCTGGAGCCGGGCGCGTCGGCAGGCACGCCGCGAGGAGCACGCCGGCGAGCGCGGCAGGCACGCCGAGCGCGTGGAGCGACACCCAGAGCGCGAGGCTGACGACCATGTACGGCCAGACGGCGTAGACGCGCGCCCGATTGAACGCAACGAGGACCAGCATGGCGCCGAACACGGCGAAGGCGTACGGCGGCGCGATGGCGTTCGGATAGAAGACGGCGAGCGTGCCCACTGAGAGGAGGTCGTCGACGACGGCGAGCGCGGCGACGAAGACGCGAAGGCCGGTGGGGATGCGTTCGCCGAGGACTGCGAGCAAGCCGAGCGTGAACGCGACGTCGGTCGCCGTGGGGATCGCCCACCCGTGCGACGAGGGTCCCCGGTTGAGGGCGAGGTAGATCATCGCCGGCGTCACGACGCCGCCCGCCGCCGCGAGGATGGGCAGGATCGCGGCGCGCCGATCGGCTAGGGCGCCGGTGGTCACCTCCCGCCGGATCTCGAGGCCGACGACCAGGAAGAACACGGCGAGCAGGCCCTCCGAGAACCATTCGCGCACGGTCAAGGACAGCAGGCTGCCGATCGGACCGACCACGACCCGCGCGTTCATGAGGCGCCCGTAGAGGGGCGCGAACGGGGTGTTCGCGCACACGAGGGCGAGCAGAGCGGCGAGCAGAAGCACGAGCCCGGCGGACGTCGGCAGGCTCGCGAACACGCGCGCTGAGCGATGCACCCGTGCCGCGAACGGGCGCTCGAGCGACTCGAGCAACGAGTAGTAGTCCCACGCGCCGTCGTAGCGAATGCCGTCGACGAAGAGCGTGGGCGTGCCCGTCACGCCGTTCTTGCGGGCTTCGGCGGCGTCCTGCTCGACGCGCGCGCGCACCTCGTCACTCTCGAGGTCGCGCGCGAAGGTTTCAACGTCCAGGCCGAGGGCGCGCGCGAAGTCGAACAGGTCCGCCTTGCCGATCGGCGGCTCGCGGTCGAACAGCCGGTCGTGCATCTCCCAGAAGCGCCCCTGCCGGGCCGCAGCCTCCGAGGCACGGGCGGCGAGCTCGGCGCCCGGGTGCGCCCGCTCGCCCGGGAAGTGGCGGAAGGCGTAGACGAGCCGGTCGCCGAGCGCCTCCTTGCGCAGGCGCAGAAGGACCTGGCGCAGCCGCCGGCAATAGGGACAGAGAAAGTCCTCATAGACGGCGACGACGACGATGTCGTCGCTCCACACGCCGCGCGTATGGTCGCGCAGTGGATCGACGGCCCGCCAGAGGCGCAGCGTCGAGGCGGAGGACTCGTCGTGTGCCATTGGGGGGCGTCATACCACGCAGGCCTATCCTACTCGCGACTCGCGGTTCCGTCTGAACGATGGCCCGGACGGGATCTCCCAAGTTCATGCGACGAACGGTACGGCGAACCTCGCCCTGGGCACGTCGACCTTCATGGACTCGGTCGCGATTTCGATCGGGCACTCGTTCGTCCCGTCCGTCAGCGAAAAATGGCCGAGCAGGTACCCCGCCAGCACGTCGCGCTGCCGCCCCCAGGATCCAGTCGCTCTGCGGTACTCGCAGCACCCCTTCCGCGTCGATGAGGTCCAGGTCAAAGGAGCCGTCGATCGCGGTGCCGCGGGGCGTGAGTAGGACGTAGCTCGTGCCCGGTCCATGGGCGCCACTCGCCGCGCGATCGCGAGGAGCGCAAGCAACAAGGAAGAGCCATGACGAGCCTGGAGCGCGCCATGGCTGGATCGTGGCCCCATGGACCGAAGCCGGTGCCGGCCGCGAGCCGCCTGTCAGGCGACCGCGTCTTTCAGCGCCTTGATCGGGCGAGCCCGCACGCCTTTGCTGGCGGGCCTCGCGGCGAACTTCTGCTTTTCCTTGGTGAAAGGGTTGATCCCTTCGCGTGCGGGGCGCGCCGGCTTCTTCACGACCACGAACTTCGCGAACCCGGGCAGCACGAACACGCCTGCCTTCTTGAGCTCGCGATGGCCTACCTCCGCGATCGTTTCGACCACGAGCTTCACTTGCTTGGCGGACAGTTCTTCCCCCACCACATCTATGACCGCTTTGAGGAACGCGCTCTTGGAGAGGGGCTTGTTGCTCGTCTTCTTCGCCGATTTTGACGCTGGCATGAATGGACCTCCTGGAAAGGGTCGACAGTTGCCGCCATCCTCGCAGCACCGCAGATGAATGGAAAGCGGTTTGCGGCGTCACCTCCCTGGCGCCCTCATTCTACTCGGCCGGGGCCTGCGGCTGAGCCAGACGCCGAACGTCGCCGTTCCGTTCGAGGAGAGCCTCTGGGATCACGTGCCGCCCTCCGTCCAGATAGACGCGCTCAATCCGGCCCGGAGCGTCGACGTCTACGAGTATGGCAGCGACGCCCGGCCCCTCGGGGCGAGCATCGACGTGGCCGATGCGTCCACGTCGGCGTACGCGCGTCCCGACGGTCGCGTGCCTTGAGGCGCGAGCGGGACGCATCGTCGCGGCATACCGCGGGCTGCACGCCGGCTCGGCGACCCCGGGGGACGTCTGGCGGACGCTGGAGGCCGAAGTGGCCATGGCGTCGTGACCGGAAGCCTCCCCGGCAGTCGCCGAGCAGCGGAGGAAATTGCCTGGCCGCCGCGCGATCCGGCATCGGCGACGGCACCTACGTGGAGATGTTCCCGTGCGCGACCCGATGGCTGCAAGCGTCG
>DATKFB010000257.1:0-5877 GCA_035544435.1 Polyangia bacterium | reverse complement strand
GCAGCACGTCGTCGCCGGCGTCGAGTAGGCGCTCGAGCGCGCCCGGCGGGTCCTGCGCCGGACCGTCGGTGGCGATGATCTTCGTGCGGCGACTCACCATGCGCGTCCAATCTGCGCCGAGCTACGTCGTCCGTCACCCGGAATCGCCCGGCCGCGCTTCAGCGGCCAGGAGCGCCGCGCGGCGACGAGAGTCAGGCCACGAGAGCGGTCGCGATGCCCTTGCTCATCACTGGCTCGTTCATGCTCAGAAGGGGAGGATATCGTTCAGATCGACCTTCGTTCGAAGATTTGGGCACCCTGTACGAGATGCCCCAGGTGCCGTCCGCCGACCACCAGAGTGCCGGGCATGTAATATGTTCGAATACCCTTCAGAACATCGTGTTTCAAAGCCCGTCATCATTGAGAGCCCGGCGCCCGTTTGACCGCCTGGCGCTCGCCGCCTGCTTCTGGGCGACTCTCGGCGGAGGAGACCCGTCGGTCGCCGCGAAGGACAATCCGCCGAAGCATGGCCCCCCGAACGACAGCCCCCCGAAGGACCGCCCCATGACCGAGGCCGCGTACCGCGCCGACGTCGAGGGGTGGCGCGCCGCGCGCGACGAGCGCCTGCGGGCCCCCGATGGCTGGCTCAGCCTCGTGGGGCTCGTGTGGCTCAAGCCCGGGGTCAATCGCTTCGGCAGCGCGCGCGACAACGACGTGCGGCTGCCCGACTCCGTGCCGGCGCACGCCGGGGCGTTCGTCGTCGACGGACACGCCGTCGCGCTCGTCGTCGAACCGGGCGTGCCGCTGACGCTCGGGGGCCGCCCCGCGAAGGCGGCCCCGTTTCGCACCGACGCCGCGCCCGGTCCCGACGTGCTCCAATCCGGCACCGTCACGTGGCAGGTGATCGAGCGCGGCGAGCGCCTGGGCGTGCGCATCAAGGACAGCGCCAGCCCCGCGCGGCGCGCCTTCCGCGGGACGCGCTGGTTCGCGGTCGATCCCGCCTATCGCGTCGTCGCGCGGTTCGTGCCTCGCGCGGGCGCCACGGAGATGGTCGTCCCCGACGCCTCGGGCGGTCACCAGACGCTCAAGAGCCCCGGGACGCTCGAGCTCATGCTGCTCGGCAAGCCGCAGCGACTCGATCCCGTGCTCGACGGCGACGACGACGCAGATCAGATGATCGTGTTTCGCGATCTGACGTCGGGGCGCGAGACCTACGGGGCCGGGCGTTTCGTGCGGGCGCTCCGGCAGGCGGACGGCACGTTCGTCGTCGACTTCAACCGAGCGTACGACCCGCCCTGCGCCTTCACGCCGTACGCGACGTGTCCGCTGCCGCCGGCGCAAAACCGATTGCCGATCGCCGTGCGGGCCGGCGAAAAGAGTGCCGACGAGACCGGCCACGACGGGATCGGCCCGGCGACCGGCGACACGCACGAAGGGCTCCACGAAGGGCAGAACGCGCACAGGTGACGACGGCCGCGTGGTATTTTGAGGGACCGGGGAGCCGGCACGGATGAGCCTGCAGTCGCGATACACCATCCTGCGGAAGGTCGCCGACGGGGGCACGGCGGAGATCTTTCTCGCAAAGCAGCACGGGGCCCACGGCTTCGAGAAGGCCGTCGTCCTCAAGCGCATCTTCACGGCCTTCTACGCGGACCCGCAGTTTCGGCACATGCTCGTCGACGAGGCGCACATCGCGATGTCGCTGTCGCACAGCAACATTGTGCAGGTGCTCGACCTCGGCGAGGTCGACGGCCGCTACTTCCTCGCGCTCGAACTCGTCGACGGCTGGACGCTCGACCGCACGCTCAAGCGCGCCCAGGCCGCCGGCGTTCCCTTCGCGCCCGCCCTCGCGCTCTACGTGACGTCCGAGGTCTGCCGCGCGCTGGCCTACGCGCACGCCAAGACGCGCGACGGCCAGCCCCTCGGCATCGTGCACCGCGACGTCAGCCCGCACAACGTGCTGCTGTCGGCCGAGGGCGAGGTCAAGCTCACGGACTTCGGCATCGCCAAGGCCCAGAACAAGAAAGAGCAGAGCCTCGGCAACATGATCAAGGGGAAGATCTCCTTCATGTCGCCCGAGCAGGCTTCAGGCGCGGCCCTCGACGCGCGCTCCGACCTGTTCTCGCTCGGGACGATGCTCTACGTGATGATCACGCGCCGCCGGCCGTTCGACGCCCCGACGGACTACGAGACGCTCATGCTCGTGAAGAGCGGCGATTACCTGCCGCCCGAGACGGCGCGGCCCGGCCTCAACCCGGAGCTCTACCGTGTCATCCGCAAGGCGATGAGCAAGTCGCCGGGCGAGCGCTACCAGAAGGCCGAGGAGATGCTCCTCGACGTCGAGCAGGTCATGCGGCTCGCGTTCCGGCCCGTCGGGCAGACCGAGCTGCAGCGCTGGCTGGCCGATCTCTCGGCCAAAGACGGCGTGCCGCCCCTCACGCGCGAGCTGCCACCAGCGCCCGGCGCCGTCGTCGGCGTCGTGGGCGCGCGGCCAGCGCCGGCGCCCTCAGGGAGCGGCTCGCCCTCGGGCCAGGAGTCGGGCCTCGTGCTCGATCTCGACGACGCCGTCGAAGTGAAGGCCGGCAAACCTCCGCCTCGACCCCGCCCCCACGCGCCCCCCTATCCCCAGGCCGGCCCCACGGAGGTGATGAGGCACCCGCCCGAGATGATCCCGGCCGACCAGGCGGTCGCGAACGCCGTCGACGACGCGATCGAATCGGTGCTGCCCTGGTATCGGCGGCGTGCCGGCTTGATCGTGGGCGCCTTCGCGCTCGTGCTGGTCGTGTTCGGCGCGTCCAGGATCTTCAGGACCCATCACGCGAGCGAGCCGACGGCGGCGATCCCGCCGCCACCCACGCCGAGCGCGCCCGCGCCGAGCGCGCCCGCGTCGCCCGCACCGCCGGCGGCCGCCGCGCCCGCTCCGCCCGCGCCCGTCGCGCCGCCGCCGGCACCCACCGCAGCGGCGGTCACTGCGGCAGCCGAGAAGGCGCCCGCCGCCGAGCCCGCTCCAATGGCCGTGGCCGAGCCGCCCCGCGTGCCCCCGAAGGACGAGCCCAAGCCCGTCGACGAAGCCGCTCCTAAGGAAGCCGCTCCTAATAATAGTGAGGACGCGCCCGAGCCCGCAGAGACGGCCCCCAAACCACGCAAGGCCGCGGCGCCGACGGTGGCCGTAACCTTTAAGACGGACCCGGAGGGCGCACGCGTCGCGACCCGCACCCACGTCTATGGAACGACGCCGCAGCCGGCGAGGCTCTCGCCCGGCACCATCTACGAGCTCACCTTCACGAAGGCGGGATACGTCCCCCTGTCGAAGAAATACGTGGCGCCCCCGACCGCCAGCGGCCCAACCACGCTGCGCGTCAGCCTGAAGAAGGTTTCCGAGCCCAGCAAGGCGACCGGCAGAGCTCCCCCAAAGGTCGCGCCCCCTCCGCCGGCCGCCGCCTCTTCGGCGCCGAAGAAGACCTGGTTCTCCAGATAGCTCGCGGGCGAACCCAATCATCCCGCGCAGATGGCCGCCGCTCGCCGCGACGTGCCTGGGGATCCATAGACTCCTCGCGTTTCGGCGTCAAACTACCGATGAGAGTGCTTGAAGGAGGTCGCATGGAGACCGCCGATGCCGGGTCCTGCCACGTGGGGGAGGTCATGGGGACGGAGCTGTTCACGCTGACGCCGGACACCGTCGTCGCGTCGGCGCGCCGCCTGGCCTGGGGAAACGGCGTGCGCCACCTGCTCGTGCTCGATGGAGGCACGCTGACCGGCATCGTCTGCGACGAGGATCTGCGCACGGCCGCGCGCGACGCGTTGGTGGGCGAGCTCATGCGCACGCCCGTGCTGTGCATCGCCCCCGACACGACCCTCGACGAGGCGACCGAGCTCATGGAGGAGCACGGCGTGTCGTGCCTGCCGGTCGTCAAGGGCTCCGAGCTCGTGGGGATCGTCACGCGCGAGGGCCTGGCGTCGTTGACCGGGGGCGCCGAGGCCGAGGCCGACGTGTGCGTCGCCTGCGGCGCCTCCGATGAGGTGCGGCGCGACCCGCGCGCGGGCATGGTGGCGCTGTGCGCAGACTGCCTGGGCCGCAAGCTGCCGAGCATCCTCGCGTCATCGACGAGTTGATCCGCGCTCGGGCCGCGCATTCGACTAGATTGCCGTCGCATGACGGACGCGGTGAGCCGGGCGGCTGGCAAGCTCGAGGCCGCGCTCGCGCGCTTTGGCCTCGAGGGCGCCGTGGCGCGCGCGCGCGCCGTCGACGTGGGCGCGTCGACGGGCGGCTTCACGCAGACGTTGCTGCGGCACGGCGCCGCCCACGTCGTCGCCGTCGACGTCGGCCACGGACAGCTGGCGCCCGGGCTGCGCGGCGACGCGCGCGTGACGTCGATGGAGGGCGTCGACTGGAAGCGGCTCACGCTCGCCGAGGCTCCCGGGCCCTTCGATTTCTTCACCGTCGACGTCAGCTTCGTCGCCGCGCGCAACATGCTGCGCGGCCTGGCGTTCCGCCTGCGCCCGGGCGCGGAGGGCGTCGTGCTCGTCAAGCCGCAGTTCGAGCTCGCCGACAGACAAGTGCGCGGCGGACGGGTCGACGACGACAACCTGCGCCGCGCGGCGCTCGACAAGGTGACGAAGAAGGCCGCGTCGCTAGGCTTCTCCGTCGTGGCGCACGCCGACTCGCCCGTGGCGGGCGGCAGCGGAACGATCGAGATCCTCGCGCACTTGCGCTTCGCGGGTCGCCCGACATCGTTGCCCGCCGAGGGCGAGCACCGGGGCTCGCCGCAGAAGGCTGCCCGTTCGAAGCGCGCGCTCGAGACGCTCACGTGGTTCGCTGTCGTTGCGCCCGGGCTCGAAGAGCCGGCGCGCCGCGAGATCGCGGCCCTCCCCGAGGCCGCCGACGTGCGCATCGTCGACGGCGGGGTCGAGTGGCGCGGGCCACCTGCGGTCGGCGCGCGCGCCAACCTTTGGCTGCGCGTCGCGACGCGCGTGCTCGCGCGCGTCGGCGAGGTCGACGCGCGCGAGTTCGGCAAGCTGCGGCGGGGTCTCGCGCGCCTGCCGTGGGCGCCCTTCATACCCGAGGGCGCCACGGTCGCCGTGCGCGCGAGCGCCAGCCGGTGCCGCCTCTATCACACGAGCGCGATCGCCGAGTCGGTGCTGCTCGGCCTCGGCGACACCGTGCCGAACGTGAGCGCCGCCGCGAAGGCGAACGCGCAGGAGGACGACGGCGAAGGCGACGCAAGCGCCCCCGCCCCGGCCGAGACGCCCACGACGACGGTCTACGTGCGCGGCGTCGGCGATCGCTTCACCTTCAGCGTCGACGCCTCCGGCGAGCTCCTGCATCGGCGCGGCGCCCGAACGGAAGTCGGCGCGGCGCCGCTGCGCGAGACGCTCGCCGCCGGCGTGCTCGCGCTCGCCGAGTGGTCGCCCGCGGAGGCACTCTGCGACCCGATGTGCGGCGCCGGGACGATCCCCATCGAGGCGGGCTTGCTCGCGCAGGGCCGCGCGCCCGGCCTCGAGCGCGCGTTCGCGGCGACGCGCTGGCCGCTCTTCGCCGCGCGCCCGGACCTCGAGCGCGCGCTCGTCGAGGAAGCTCGCGCGCGGCTCGCAGCGCCTCCCGCGTTCGCCCCGACGATCACGGGCTCGGATCGCGATCCGAAGATCGTCGAGTCGGCGCGCCGCAACGCCGCCCGGGCCGGCCTCGCCGCGCACGTCACCTTCACCTGCGCGGATCTCGCCGACGTCCACGCGCCGGTGCCCACCGGTCTCGTCGTCGTCAATCCCCCCTACGGTCGACGGCTCGGCGATCCTGGCCGAGTCGCGCGCGCCACGCGCGACCTCGGGCGCGCGCTGCGCGCGCGCTTCGCCGGCAGGCGCGCCGCGGTCCTCTTGCCCGCGCGCACGCCGCCCGGCGCG
>DATKFB010000256.1:0-3485 GCA_035544435.1 Polyangia bacterium | reverse complement strand
GGGCCGCCGGCTCGAGCAGCGCGCGCTCGGCCCGTGAGAAGCGCGCGGGCACGCTCCAGGCTTCGGCCGGGTCGAAGAGGCCGAGCGCGTCGCGGAACGAGTCGAGCACGCGCTCGTCGGCGTCATCGTTCTCGAGCTCCTGCGCCTCGCGCCGCAGCGTCTCCGGCTTGAGCGCGAGCACGGGGTCGAGCAGGTAGTGCAAGAGGTTCTCGCGAAGAGCGAGGCGCTCCGGCGCCCCTTTGGGCAGCGCTTGCAGCACGAGGCGCGCCTCCTGGAAGTCGTCCTCGTAGGCGACGCGACCGATGTGCGCCGCGTCGCCGAGCAGGGCTCGCGAGGGGCCGGAGGGCGCGGGCGGCCCGCGGTGGGCGCACGCCGCGAGGCCGAGCGCGAGCGCGCTGACGCCGAGGGCCGCGGACAGGGAGACGCGCGAAGGCATCTCGCGATTTTAGTTCGCCCTTCGCCCAGTGGTACGCTTTTCGTCATGGCCACGTCGATGTGGGGGGTCAGGGCCGCCGGCGCGAGGCCCCTCGTCGTCGGGCACCGCGGCGCGAGCGCGCGCGCCCCCGAAAACAGCGTCGAGGCCTTCGCGCGCGCCCGCGCCGACGGGGCCGACGGCGTCGAGCTGGACGTGCTCCGCTGCGGGACCGGCGAGGTGGTCGTCTTCCACGACGACGATCTGTCGCGTCTGGGCGGCCGGCCCGACCGGATCGACGCGCTGTCGCTCGCGGACCTGCGGCGGCTGCGCCTAGCGGGGGGCGCGCGCGTCCCCACGCTCGACGAGGCCTTCGAGGCGTGCGGGCCCGAGCTCCTCGTCAACGTCGAGCTCAAGGCGGGCCGCGCCGGCCGGGCCCAACTCCAGTCCCTCGTCGAGGGTGTCGTGGAGGTCCTGGCGCGCACGGGGACGTCTTCGCGCGTGCTCGTGTCGTCGTTCAGCCCGCGCGCCGTGCGTCTGTGGATGCGGCGCGCGCCCGCCGTCCCCGCGGCGCTCCTCTTCGAGCGCGCAGAGATCCTGCCGCTGCGGCGGGCCTGGGCCGCCGCCTGGCTGCGGCCGGCGGCGCTCAACCCCGAGCTCGTCCTGTGCACGCCTGCGCGCGTCGCGCGCTGGCACGCCTTCGGCTATGCCGTCAACGTCTGGACCGTCGACGACGAGGCCGCCGTGCGGGCTTGCCGCGACATGCGCGTCGACGGTATCATCACGAACGACCCGGCCCGGACCCGCGCGATCCTGGAGACCTGACTCAAGGCAGAAGGCTGTGCGTCGAGGTCGCGATGCCGAGGACGCGGCCCGCCTCGTCTGTGGCCTCGGCCTCGACGACGGCCAGCCGCTTGCCGAGCTTCTTCACGTGCGCCTGCGCGCGCACGAGCCCGCTCTTGATCGGGTAGAAAAAGTGAATGTTGAACTGCGCGGCGGCGTTGAAGCGGCCCGCGGGCGCCACGAGCTCCGCGACGGCGTGACCCATGGCCGTGTCGAGCAGGGCCATGAGTATGCCGCCGTGGAGGACGCCGTTCGAGTTGTAGTGCGCCGGATCGACCGTGTACTCCCACGTGGCCGTGCCGCCGCCGGCTTGGCGCGGCACGAACCCGAGCGGGCCGAGCGGCACGCCGGGCTCGAAGGGCAGGGTCACGACGCGGTCTCCCGGCGCTCGCCGCGCCCGTCCACCTCGCCCACGAGAAAGAGGCCGGCGTAGATCTTCGGATCCACGGCCAGTCCCGCGGACTGCCTCTCGGCCAGGAAGACGCGCAGCCTCGCGAGTGGCACGACGTGAACGGTGATGTCCTCTGAGTCGTCGCCGCCTCCCGGGCCGACGCGCGCGAGCCCCCGCGCCTCGAAGAATGTCACCTCCTCGTCGGACACGCCCACGGCGATGGGCCCCGCGCCGAGGACGACGAGCTCGTGGGCCTCGAAGCCGGTCTCCTCGACGAGCTCGCGGTGGGCGGCCGTCACGAGGCTCTCGCCCTCGTGGCCGGCGACGTCGCCCACAAGGCCGGCGGGCAGCTCGACGACGCGCTTGCCGACGGCGCGGCGGTGCTGCTCGACGAGCACGAGCTCGCGCTCGGGCGTGATCGCGACGAGGACGACGATCCCCGTGATCCCGCGACGCGTGACAAACTCCCACCCGTCGTCGTCGACGAGCGTCAGGTAGCGGCCTCGGGCGAGGACGCGGCCCCGCGGAGCGGCGGAAGACATGGGCCGGGAACTTACCTCAATAGCTGCCCCACGGCACGACGTCGACGTCGCTCTCCTTGATGCGACTGCCCACGAGGAGCTTCTTCATGACGGGCGCCGAAGCCACCATCGTGATGGCGAGATCGCGCGCGTGCACCTGGCGTTTGAGCGCGGCGTTGACGGCCGCGGGCTTTATGGCGGCGAGGCGCGCTGGCAGCGCGTCGACCCAGTCCGCGGGCAGGCCGGCGATCTCGGCCGAGACGCGGGCGTCCATCCGGTGCGCCGGCGCATCCATGTCCGAGGCGTGCGAGCCGATGAGGAAGTTGCGGAAGAACGCCACCTGGTCCGTCGTCACGCCCCACTCGCCGAGCGCGACGTAGAGCTTGAGGACGAGCTTGAGCGTCGCGACGGTCTTGTCGGTGCCCGAGAAGACCCACCCCGCGGCCGCGCCCACGCCGCGCCGTTCGCCTAGCGTCATGTACGCGCCGTAGGCGAGCCCGCGCTTTGTCCGCACCTCGTTCATGAGTGTCGCGTTCATGCCGTGGCCGCCGAAGGCGGCGAGCCCGATCATGAGGGGGAGGTAGTCGGGGTCGGTGGCGCGCAGCGCGGGGTGCCCGAACATGACCTGCGCCTGCTGGCGATCAGGCTTGTCGACGAGCTGGATGCGCCACCCGCGTGGCGGCGCGGGGGGCCGCAGCTCGAGCGCGTCCGGGGGCGGCGCAGCGAGATCGCGCATGCCCTTGAACGCGCGCGCGAGCCGCGCCCGGACGTCGGCGGCGTCGACGTCGCCCGCGACGGCGATCACGAGGTTTCGGCCCACGAAGAGGCGCTTGAAGTGCGCCGAGACCTCGGCGGCGCTCGCGGCCTCGAGAGCGGCGGGCAAGCCTTCGGGCGGGTGCCCGTACGGGTGATCGCCGAAGACGTTGTGCGTGAAGAAGCGCGCGCAGAGGGCGCGATCGTCCGTGCGGAGCTCCTCGATCTGCGCGACGAGCTCACGCTTCGTGCGCGCGAGCTCGGCGGGCGCGAAGGTCGGGCGCAGCAGGACGTCCGCGAGGAGCGAGAGGTAGGCGTCGAGGTTGCGCGCGAGCACCTCGCCCTCAAAGCGCGTCTCGTCGGGCTGGGTCTCGATCTCGAGCGTCGCGCCGAGCGCGTCGAGCGCGCCGTCGAGCTCCTCGCGCGTCTTGCCGCCCGCGCCCCGGATCGCCATCTCGGCCGCGAGGTTCGTCAGGCCCTCCCGGTGCCGTGGGTCGGCGGCCGAGCCCGAGCGCGACGCGACGACGAGGTGGACGAGCGGCACCGTGCGGTTGCTCTCGACGAT
>DATKFB010000255.1:0-3756 GCA_035544435.1 Polyangia bacterium | reverse complement strand
CGCGTCGACGAGGCGGGCCAGGTGCCGCACGAGCGCCGACTTCGCCGTGCCGGGCGGGCCGACGATGAGCATGTGCTCCCCGGCGACGAGCGTCACGAGCAAGAGGCGCACGATCTCGGACTTGTCGAGGTAGCGATCGTCGAGCGCGCGCCCGACCTCGCGCACCTTCTCGGCGGCGCGCAGGAACTCGGCGTCGGGCGCCGCGGGCCGCGGCCCCGCCGCGCGCTCCCGGGACGATGGTTCACCGACGGACATGGCAGACATCATATATGGATATGAATCGGCGCGGCGTGGCCGCTCGTCGCGGCGAACTCGGCGACCCCGCGCGCCGCGGCGGCCGCGGGCGCGGCCTCGCCGCGCGCCCGCCGCGCGAAGGCCTCGAGGCGGGCCGCGAAGGCCCGCCCGAGCGCGCCGTCCGCGGAGACGTCGCCCGGCCACACGAGGGCCGGCGCGCGCCGCGCAGCCGCGGCGAGCATGGAGGCGAGCTCGCCGCCCGGGCGAGGACCGGCCTCGGGGCGCGGCTCGGCGCCGCCCGCCGCGGGCGCGGCGCCGAAGAGGACGTCGAGCCACACGAGGTGCGCGAGGAACTGGAGCCCGAACGCCACGGCCTCCGGCGTCGCGGTCCAGCCGCCCGGCGGATCCTGGAACGAAGCGAAGCGCAGCAACGCAGCCGCCAGGCCATCGCCCGCGCGCTCGAGCCCCACCTCGAGCATCCGCCCCGCGATGATGCGACCGAGCGTCGGCGCGCGCAGGACGGGCAGGATCCGGCTCCAGCACAGCGGCGGCTCGAGGCGCAGCGGATCGAGCGCCTCGCCGAGCGGGCTCGCGACGCCGAGCGCGAGCACGGCCTCGTGCGCGACGGTCGGCACGCCGATGTCGCGCAGCCAGGAACGTCGCACGACGTCAACGCGCACGCGCCGAAGGGTCGGCAGCGCCGTCACCCGCGGCGGCGGCACGCGCCCCACGAACGTCTCGCGGCCGAGCCAGAAGGTCACCGTGCTGTCCGTGCGCGCGATCTCCGCGAGGCGCGCCAGCAGCGAGTGACGGTTCACGGCCTCGACCGCCGACGCGGGCGCGCCCAGCGACGCCAGGGCCTGCGCCGCGGCGGCGATGCGCGCCTGCCGGCGCGCCACCGTGGGACCGTCGATGGCGGGGTGCACGAGGACGAGCAGATCGTGCACCGTGGCCCCGAGGCGCAGTGTCGCCTCGTCGAGCGGCGGGGCCGCGGCGTCGCGCAGGAACCGCCCGGCGACGGCGCGCCGCGAGGCCGCCAGCGCCGGCGCGGCCTCGTCCTGTCCGACCGAGGAGGCGAGCCGCCGGAGGCGCTCGACGGCGCGCGGCCCGAGCGGTCGTCCGACGTGGAGGCGTCCGCCCCGCACGAGGGGCAACAGAAACGACGAGACGAACGAGCGCGCCATCCGCCCTCTCAGCCGTCGAGGCCCCAAAGCGGCATGGGCCCGAGGGGATCGTTCTCGATCTCGACGGCGGTGCTCGCGGGGGCGCCGTCGTCGCGCGGCGCCGCCGGCTCGTATTCGGGCTTCGTGAGCAGCGCGAGCGCGCGTCGGTCGAACGGCTCGACGAGGTGCGGGGCGATGCGAAAGGGCGCCGAAGCGCCCGGGAACACGACGAGCGTGCCGTTCTGCGCGCCCAGCCGCTCCGCGAGCAGCTCGGGCGACACGGCGGGGCGCAGCCGCGTCCCGAGCGGCACGAGCACATCGAGACCGGGTGCCGCCGCCTCGAGCAAGGTGCCGAACGGCAGGCCCTCGAGCTCGCCAGAGGCGAGCACGAGCACGCCGCGCTCGAGCGCAGCGACGCGATACCCGCGCAGCGCCGTGGCCGGCAACGCGTAGCAGAGCCGCCGCAGCCAGGGGACGCTCGTCCAGGGCACGAGCGCCGCGACGGCCCGCCGGCGTGGGTCCATAGCCGGCTCGAGCCGAAGCGGCACGGCGACGTCGGGGCGCGCGGCCGGGCGCGCCGCGGAACGCTCGACCTCGCGCGCGGCCGGCGGTCGGATGCGCACGACGTCCTCGATGGCCGTGAAGACCGGCAGCGGCGCGATCTCGACGACGCCGCCCTCGCGCGCGAACAGCGTGAGCCGGTCGATCGGGAAGGACGAGCGGCACGATTCGAGGGCTATCGGGTGCCGGTGCCCCGCGGCCACGGCGACGTGCTCCGTCACGGGCGCGTAGAGCTCGAGCCCGGGCGTCTCGGTGAGCAACCCGCGGAGGCGCGTCGGCGCCGCTTCGATGCGGAACAACCAGAAGGCGCGCGCGCCGCGAAAGGCGCCGCCCGCGGGCACCTCGCAGAGCGCCGCGGCCGCGCGCAGGGCCGGCTCGCGAGGGGCCGCGCCGCCCAGCCCGGCGCTGCGCGCGCGATGGAGGTATTCGGCCACGAGCGGGCCGAGGCCGCGCCGTGCGACGAGCAGCAACGACGCGGCGACCGGCCACGCCGGCCCTTCGACGCGCTGGAGCGATAGGCGCAGGAGGAGCTTCGACAGGGGCAGCTCGGACTCGACGCGGTAGGCGACGTCGTGCTCGACGCCATAGAGGACGAAGTCCGCGGCCTCCTGCGACGGCGCGGCGGCGTCGTAGCCGAGCGGCGCGCCCGCGTCGCGGAACTGCACGAAGTGCTTGCCCGTGCCCGTGAAGCACTGTCCGCCCGCGAGCCGCGCCGCGCGCGCCACGACGTCTCCGAGCTGCGACGACGACGCGCTCGCCGGCAGGAACACGACCGCCTCGCGCGTGCCCGCCGCGCCGCGCGCATAGACGATACGCAGCCCGGGTTGCAGGTCGTCGAGGCTCTGCTCCGCGGCCAGCGCGCGGAAGAAACCGACGAGGCGGTCCAGGGCCGCGAAGCGCACGGCGAGCTGCTTGCCGCCCACAACACCGCGCGCGTCGGCGGTGAGCCCCGGCAAGTTGAACCGCACCTGCCCGAGCGCGACCCGCAGGAGCATACATCGAGCATACTCCGAACCGCAGCCGGGAGCTTGGGAGCCTGTTAGGATCGCAGGGATGGCGAGCCCCGTCGACGATCTCGCGATCTCACCTGAGGAGCTCCGGGCGGCCCTCGCCTCGCACGACCTGCCCGCGCTCGTTGTGCGCCTCGCGCGCGAGCGGAGCTGGGGGGCGCTCATCCTGCTGTTCGGCCACGCGGCCAGCCCGGAGGGCGCCGCCCGACTCGGGTTGGCAGAGCTCGACGCGGCGGCGCACGCGCTCGAGCTCGCGCTCGACGGCCTGCCCTTGCCCAAGAACGCGCGCGCGGCGCCCGCGGACGAGCTGCGCCCCGCCCGCATCGCCGCGGCCGAAGCGCTGCTCGCGCGTGGCGCCCATCCGCCCCTCACCGAGCTCGAGCGGCGCTCGGCCCGGCGCGCCGCCGCTTTGCTCGCGGCGGCGGGCGATCACGCGCGCGCCGCCGGAGCGCACGAGGAGCTCGGTGACGACGCGAGCGCCGCCGTGGCCTGGGGTGCGCTCGGCGAGCTCGACCGCATGGAGGCGGCCCACGCGCGCGACGAGGCGCGCGACCGCGCGCTCCGCGCGACGGCCGACGCGCGCCGGCGCTTCGACGTCCTGCTCGCGAGCGGCGAGCGCCGCGCCGCGCTCGCGCTCGCGCTCGCGCTGCCCGCGCGCGGCGCGGGCGGGCCTCTGCACCAGCTCACGGCGCGGCTCGAAGCCGAGCTCGTGCGCACGCGCGGCGTCACGCTGCGCGTGCGCGGCGGCGGCGTCACCTCCCTGCGCGTGGCCGCCGTGCCGGCACGGC
>DATKFB010000254.1:0-7367 GCA_035544435.1 Polyangia bacterium | reverse complement strand
CCTTCGGAACGACCACGCACGCCTTCCGCTTCGCCGCGCAGGCCTGGCTGGGATTCGCCGCGTAGGCGCGCGCGCCCGGTTGCGCCGGTCTGAACAGCGGCTCGGACGCCTCCGCGGACACCTCCGCGGTCCGGCCGTGGCCCGGGGCGGACGGGCTCGCCTTCGAGGGCTCGGGCGCGCCCGCCGTGGCGGGCGGCGATGCCGGCCGCGCCTCGGCGTGCGTCGTCTCGGGGCTCGGGACGGGCGCGTCCCGGCGCGCCGGGCCCGGGCCCGCGCACGCGCCCAGGACGGCGACCACGCCACACCACCATGCGTCCCCGACGAGGGGACGCCGCCCGAGGTCACGCTGCGCGGAATCCCGCGCCCGCACCCCGCCCGACCTACTTCTTGCTCTTGCCGGAGGGGCGTTCGCCCTTCACGGCAGCCGTGGTCTTCCTGTCCGCGGGGGCGACCGGCGCGGGGCCGTGCCCGACCGCGACCGCCGGGTGCGGCGCGGGCGCGGGCCGAGGAGGAACGGCGCCCTTCTCGTCGCCGAACACGAGGTCGCCGAACTTGTCGAGGGCGTGGAAGTCGCCGACCATGGGCGGCGACCAGGCCGAGGCCTGCTGCGGCTTGCCCTGCGGCATGTCCATTCGGAACATGTTGATGCGCCACTTGTCGCCGACGCTGGGCGGGAGCTTCACGGCCGACGCCTTGTCGAGGCCCTTGACGTCCTCGAGCGGGATCGCCATCTCGACCGTCCAGTACTTGTCCTTGTCTTCGCGCTTGTTGAGCGTGCCCTCGACGGCCACCTTGGCCTGCAGCTTCGAGTTCCACGAGTAGGGCTTCTTCTTCGGATCGAGGGTGTCCTCGTACTTGCGGTACTCAGGCAGGTACGTGTCGAAGACGTTGCCGTTCGGCGCCACCTGCAGCTCGACGTAGGTCTTTCCGTTGCCGTCGGCGTCGATCATCAGCTCGTCCGCCTCCTGCGTCCACAGCTTGTCGTCCCGCTTCGTGAGGTTCGACCAGATGTCGGTGTCCTGGTTGTCGAACGCGACGTAGAGGAACTTGTCGTCCCACAGGACCTTGGCCTCGGTCTTCTGGTCGGCGCCCGCGCCGGTTATCGTGTTCGTGAAGGCGCCCGTCGAGGGCACGTCCTTCCACACGGCGTCGTCGAGCTTGCCGTCGAGCTTCGGCGCCTTCGTAATCTTGCGCGCAACGTAGGTCTTGCGGATGACCGGCTTGGGCGCCAGCCTCACCGGGATCGTCGCGGCGATGAGCCGGCCCTCGGCGTCGTGCGCGCCGCTCTTGAGCGGCAGCCGGGCGTTGCCGCGCCAGAACCCCGTGTAGACGATCACCGTGTCGTGCGACCAGTTCGCCGGGAGACGAACGACGTGCTCGTCGCGGATGATCTCGCCGGGCTTCCACGCTGACGGCGGGTACTTGCCCTTCACGGCGGGGTGGTCGGCGTTGATGAAGCTCTGGCGGTTCGGTCCCTCGAGGTGCGTGAACGGCTTCCAGCCGTCGCCCGGCGACGCCACCATCTTCCAATAGTGCGTCAGCTTGATGTCGTGGCCCGGCTCGGGCGTGGCGGGGTCGACGTCGAGGCCGACATAGACGACCTTGCCGTCGAGGTCCGCGTTCACGGCGTACTTCGGCGTGGGCGCCGAGGTCAGGATGTTCTGCTTCGCGACCTTCATGTCCTCTTCGTTCGGCTTCTCGTCGTCCTGCTCGACGCAGGCACCCGCGAGCAGCGCGGAGGCCATCGCCACGGAGACGACCAAAGCAAAGGAAGACCAACAAATCCTTTTCGGGAGGGTCCTGTGCATGCGGGCGTTTTATCGCTGGCCCGCCGCTTTTGCAATCGGCGGCCTCCTGTTACGATGATGCAGGCTCTCGGTGCGCACGCTGCTGATCGTTCCTGGGCTGTTCGGCACCGAGATCCAGGACCCGGAGCTCGGGCCCATCTGGGGGCCGTTCCGGTGTCTCTACCGCGGGCCCATGATAGGCGAGCTGCCGGCGCCGCGCGGGCGCGCCGGCCGCGTCGTCGAGGGGCTGTCCGTGGGCGGCGTCGTCGTGTACGACATCATCGGCAAGCTCCTGCGGGCGCTCGGGCGCGCCGGCTATCGCCAGGGCGGCAACCTGTTCCTTTACGCGTACGACTGGAGGCAGCGCATCCTTGACGACGGCCCGCCCCTGGCCGCGGAGATCCGCCGCCTCGCCGACCTCGCGGGCGGCCCTATCGACCTGTTGGGGCTGTCGAACGGCGGGCTCACGCTGCGCGCCGCGTTCGCCGTCGACCGCGCGCTGCCCGTCGAACGCGTCGTGCTCTCGGGCCCGCCGCTCGCGGGCTCGGTCGAGACGCTCAGCGTGCTGCACGCGGGCTTCCAGTTCGCGCCCTTCGGCCGCACGGTCTCGCCGGAGGAGTTCGTGGCCTGCCCGGGCGCCATGGACTCGATCCCCTCGCCCGCGACGGCGGCCTTCCTCGACGCCGACGCCGAAAGAGGCGACGGCGCCGCCCACGACCTCTACGACCTCGACACCTGGCGGCGGTTGCGGCTCTCGGTGTTCCGTGACGATAGCGACCGCCCCGCCTGGGTGGAGGCGGTCCGGAAGCGCCTGGCGGACCTGCGTGAGACCTGGCAATTCCTCGAGGGCGCGGCCGTGCCGGCCAACCTCGTGTGCATCTGCGGCGAGGGCCTGCCAACGCAGCTGCGCATCGTCGTCGAGGGCGGACGCGTGCGCCTCCCCGGCGAGGGCAACCTCCGCGGCTTGCCCGCCGCCGCGATCGTCGAGGGCGATGGCACGGTCACGCTCGAGAGCGCGCGCTCATGGGCGGGCGCGCGGCCCCACGTCATCAAGATCCCCGTGCGGCGACACCGCGACGTCGTCCGCACGCGCCGCGCCTTCGCGGCGATCCTCGAAGGCCTGCGCTAGAGCCGCCCGGGCGTCGCGACGACTGCGCGCTTGAACGGCGTCGCGAAGACGCGCACGGAGACCTGGTGCGCGATCTCGCTGATCAAGATGGGCGTGCCGGGCTCGAGCTCGTCGTCGTCGAAGAGCCGGGAGGTGGCGCCCATGGCTTCGTCGACGTGCCGGAAGACGCCCACGAGCCGGCGGCCGCACACGAGCGCGTACTGCCCCGGGAACGACCGGATGAGATCGTCCTTCATCGCTTCGAACGTTCGAGCCGCTTCCGAGGCGAGCATGCCTTCACCATCCGCCCGGCCACCACGCCCGTCAAAAAAACCACTCGCGCGGCGGCTGGCGCCCTTGCGGGCGCGCGCGCCTCGGCATCTACTGGGATGGGGATGCGCAACACCCTCGGTCAGATCCGGACCTTCCTCGCGGCGAATCCGTATGCGGCTGCCGCGACGCAGCGTCTTTCGGGGCGCGCCCGGGCGGCCATCTTCTTGTACCGACTGGCCGTGCGCATCCTCTTCCAGTGGGCGCACGACAAGTGCCCGCAGCAGGCCGCCGCCCTCGCCTTCCAGACGGCGCTGTCGCTCGTGCCCGTGACGGCCATCGCCTTCAGCATCCTGCGCGCCATGGGGTCGCTCGACGCCCAATCGCAGCTCTCGCTCTTCGTCGCCGAGCACGTCTTCCCGCAGATGCAGGACGTCACCTCACGCATCTCGGACTTTTCGTCCAAGGTCAGCATCGGCGCGCTCGGCGGCGGCGGGCTCATCTTCACGCTCGTGACCTGTTATTCGCTCTACAGCTACGTCGAGAAGATCTTCAACGACATCTGGCGCGTCGGCCAGCGCCGCACCGTCATCGGCAAGTTCCTCACCTTCTACGCGATGGTGACGTTGCTGCCCACACTGGCCGGGTTCTCGCTCTACTGGTCGGCCCGGCTCGTCGAGTCGAGCTCGGCCTCGCGCTTTCTGGCGCCGCTCTTCATCGAATTCGTGGGCCTCATGTTCATGAACAAGCTGCTGCCGCGCACCAACGTCAGCTGGGCCTCGTCGATCACGGGCGCGCTCGTGACGGCGTTCCTCCTCGAGGCGCTCAAGTTCGGCTTCGTGCGCTTCGCGGCGCGCATCATGCTCCAGAGCTACAGCGGCGTGTACGGCCCGCTCGGGCTCGTGCCCCTCGTCCTCGTGTGGATCTACGCGTCGTGGGTGCTCGTCCTCCTGGGCGCCGAGATCGCGCACTCGCTGCAAAACCTGCGTCTCCTCGAGGCCGAGGACCGACGGCGCGCGGGCGACGCGCCCATCAACGGCCTGCTCGCGGCGCAGCTCCTCGCAGCCATCGCGGCGGCGCACGAGACCGCCGGCATCGGCTATCCCAAGGAGCGGCTCGCCACCGAGTTCGGGCTCACGCCCGACACGGTCGAGCAGATCCTGGCGCGCCTCAAAACGCGCGGCCTCGTCGCCGAGGTCCACGGTGACCTGCGCGGCTACATCCCGGGGCGCGCCGCAGGGGCCATCACGCTCGAGGACGTGCTGGCGGCGTTCCGCACCACCGACATCGAGATCGCGCACGGAGCGACGTCGCCCGCGCTGCAGGCGCTCGTCAGCGAGATCGAAGAGACGCGGCACCGCCGCATCGCGGGTGTGACGATCGCCGACCTCATGCCCGCGCGCCCCTCGACGGAGCCGCTGCCCGGCGCGGCGACGGCGGCCGAGCCCGAGCAGCGCTGAAGGAAGCGCACGCATGCCACGCCCAAACGCCACCGTTCGCTGGCCCGCCGTGGCGGGCGCCTTCTATCCGGCCGACGCGGCCGACGTGGTCGCCGACGCGCGCCGCTTCGTCGCGCCGGCGGGCAGCGCCCCGGCGCGGCCGGCGATCGCCGCCGTCTGTCCGCACGCCGGGTGGACGTACTCGGGCGCGCTCGCCGGCAAGCTCGCGGCCGCCGTCGAGGTGCCCGCGCGCGTGCTCGTCCTCGCGCCCAATCACACGGGCCGCGGCGCGCGCGGCGCTGTCTGGCCCGGCGGCTCGTGGCGGCTCCCCGGCGCTGACGTCCCCGTCGACGCCGCGGTCTGCCGCGCCCTGTGCGTCGCGTCGACGCTCCTCGAGCCCGACGTCGAGGCCCACCTCGACGAGCATGCAGTCGAGGTCCTCGTGCCACTCCTCGCGGCGCGCCAGCCGGCCTTGCACCTCGTGCCCGTCGTGCTGAGCGGCTTGTCTTTCGGCGAGTGCGAGGCGCTCGCCGCGGCGCTCGCGCGCACGATTCGAGCCGCGACCGGCCCGACACTCATCATCGCGTCCTCGGACATGAACCACTATCGCTCGGAGACCGAGACTCACGCGCTCGACGCCCTCGCGCTGGCGCCGCTCGAGGCCCTCGACGCCCAAGGGCTCTACGCGACGGTGCGCGCAAACGGCATCACGATGTGCGGCGTCGTGCCCGCGACGGTCGCCATCCTCGCGGCGCGCGCGCTCGGCGCCACGCGCGCGACCCGTGTGGGCTACGCCACGAGCGCCGACGCGGGCGGTGACCGCCGCCGCGTCGTGGGCTACGCCGCCGTCAGGATCAGCTGAGGGTCAGCGTCTCGCGGCCGTATTCGCGGAAGGCGTCGGTCGCCTCGTCGTGCGCCCGGATGATGCACGTGATGGCGCGCCCGTCGATCTCGTAGACGTTGTAGCGCGCGCGACGCTCGGGCGCGCCCGCGTACGACGCCGACCCGGCGCCCACGACGGGGATGCGCGCGCCGCCCGGACCGTCGATCGTCGCGCGCTCGTCGGCGTGGTCGTGACCGTGCAGGACGAGCTCGGCGCCCGCGCGCGCGAGGACCGCCGCGAGCGCCGCCCGATCCTTGAGGTTGCGGTGCTCGCCCTCCTTGATCATGACGGGGGGGTGGTGAATCAGGACGACGCGGGTCTTGCCCGCAACTCCCTCGTCAGTCAACGCCGCCTCGAGCCGAGCGAGCTGCGGCGCCCCCACCTCGCCCCAAGCACCGAAGTCGCCCGTGGCGACACAGCTCGAAACCGAGATCAGCGCGACGTCGCCTCGCAGCCGCACGAACGGGTAGCTGCCCTCGCCCGCGAGGTCTCGGGTCTGGTACGCCGCGAACAAGTGCTCGAAGACCTGCGACGCGACCACCTCCGGCACGTACGCGTCGTGGTTGCCCGGGATCACCGTGACGGCGTCGGCGCCGGCGCCCAGCGCCTCGAGCCAGCGCAGCGCCGCGCGCCACTCCGCCTCGATCGAGATGTTCGAGAGGTCGCCCGTAAGCGCGACGTGATCGACGGTCTGCGCGCGCAGATCCTCGCGCAGCGCTTCGAGCAGCTCCATCTTGTGCTTGCGCGTGCGGTTGACCACGAGGTTGACGGCGCCCAGGGCGCGCTTGCCCACGAAGTCCGCGAAGCCCACGCCCGCGAAGCCCCGGAAGTGCGGATCCGTGACGTGGGCCAGCCGAAACACGTCGGCCTATGAGCCCGAGCTCGCCGGGAGCGGCGAGTACGTCGACTGCGTCGCCGCGTCCGGATCCTCGGCGAGGAACTGCACCTCGGCGAGGACGCCGAAGTGATCCGAGGCGAAGAGACGCTCGCCGCCCGCCATGACCATCGGCGTCTCGAAGATCAGCCGCGCCTCATGGACCGTGCCGCGCCGATCGCGACGCGTGGGCGTCACGAACACGTAGTCGAGGCGCCGATCGGCGCGCAGCCAGTGCATGCGCTCGCGGTAGTGGTTGTCACGCGACCAGGTGTAGCCGGCCTCGTTGGGATGAATCATGTCCCAGGCGTCCTGGTAATAGACCCGCCGCCCGCTCAGCGTCGTGAGGCCCGACAGCCAGCGGATCTCGTCGCTGTGCGGGACGGCGTTGAAGTCGCCCATGAGCACCTGCGGGTTGTCGTTCTTGTGCGCCGCGACGACCTCGTCGACGACCAGCACCTGGTCCTCGCGCTTGCGGCCCTCGTGCTCGCGGAACGCCAGGTGCGTCGTGTGCGCCCACACCTCGCCGAAGTCGCTGTCGATCCGCGCCGAGAGCACGATGCGCCCTTCGTTCTCCAGGCTGTGCGGCAGCGGACGGAAGTCGTGCGCGCCGATGGGGAACCTCGAGAGGATCGCGAGCCCCTCGTTCCCCCCGCCCCAGGCCGTCGACGGCGCGAAGACGTGGTTCCAGCCTCGGCGCCGCGCGAGCGTCTCGGCCTGATTGACGATCCGTCCCGAAGCCTCACGCACCTCCTGCAAGGCGACGACGTCAGGGAGCACGCCCGCCAGCGTGTCCGAGACCAGGTCGAGGCGCGACTCCCAGGGACCGTTCTCGCCCCACAAGTTCAGCGTGACGAAGCGCAGGTGACGAGCCTTGACGACCTGGAACGCCCCCGTCCGCCTCATCTTGACCTCCCCCTGGTCGTCGTCGTCATTCCCGCCGTCGTTCTGCGCGTCAGGGCCCTCGGTACGTGCAGCGGCTGTCGCTCGTCTCCCAGATCGTCAC
>DATKFB010000253.1:0-14273 GCA_035544435.1 Polyangia bacterium | reverse complement strand
CGACAAAGACGCCCTTCCCGCTGTTCCTGACGCATTCACCGCCTTGAATCCCCGGGCCGAATGCCTACGTTCTTGGGTATGAGCGATCGCAACGATCGAGTCCTGATGCACAGCTTCGAGACGGGCCGGGGACGGAGGATCGCCATCCTCGTCGCGGCGCTGTTCCTCGTCGCCGTCGTGATCTGGGTCGTCGCACTGGGCTTCCACGGCCAACACTTTCGCAGCAACGCCGCCGCCCTGACGCACCCCTTCGAGACGCCGACGCAGCCCGTGCGGTAGCAACGCGCGCGGCCCGTTCGAGACGTACGCAGATTCCACGCGAGAGACCTCGCGGTCTCGGGTGGAGATTCCTGCGCTCCGCAGCTCGCGCCTGAGGCGGCCCGTGACGGCGCAGGCCCACATGTTCCAGTCGGCCATGATCGACGAGAGCGGATAGCGAAAGATCGCCAGCCGGTTGTGTTCGATGAAGGCGTGGCTGATCCACGCGCAGGCGTAGCCCAAGACGACGGCGACGGCGGCGAGAGACGGCGCCCGCTGCGCGACCGCGAGCACGCCGCAGACCAAGCCCGCCGTCAAACGCCAAGGTGCAGAGCCCGCGTCGCGTGCCGCGAATGCTCGCCGAGATAGGAAGGCCAAAACTCGGCGAACGTCTGGAGGCGAGCACTCACGAACGAAATCTACAGCACCTGACCTCGAGCCGCTTCGAGGTCGAAGCGATGTATGGACGTATCCTCCACGGCGCCCGAAAGAGGCTCGGCGCGCGGCGCCGTGACCGCGCCGTGACCGCGCCGTGATGGTGTCGTGATGGCGCCGTGATGGTGTCGTGATGTGCGACGATCTCCACCGGAGCGCACGTCGAAGATCATTTTTCAGCTTTATTTAAGGCGTTTTTGAGCGCGCTGCCTCGCGCGACGTGCTACCGTCAGCAGTGCAGTTGATGTCTGGCGATGTTGTTCGCGCCATTCCGGGTTTCTGTCAGCCGGTGAGCTCGCTCTCACACCTTGCGGCGGCCGGCGTCGCCTTGGTGGCAGGCGTGCCTCTCATGCGACTCGCGCGCGGGTGTCGGCACCGCGCGCGCGCCGTCGGTGTCTACATCTTTTGCGTGTTCGTCACGCTCGCCATCAGCGGCGTCTACCACTCCCTGGAACGTGGCTGCGCCGCGCGAAACTTCATGCAGCGGATGGACTACTTCGCGATCTGGCTGCTCATCGCCGGGACCTTCACGGCGGTGCACGGCATCATGTGGAGCGGCCTCTGGCGCGCGGGCGTGCTCAAGTTCATCTGGAGCTACGTCGCGCTCGGCGTACTGCTGCAGGCGATCTGGTTTCGCGTCTTCTCCGGCGTGCCCGGCTTGATGCTCTATCTGGGGCTGGGCTGGATTGGTGTCATCTCGATCTTCAAGCTGGGACGACAGCTCGGCTCCGCCGCCGTCCGCCCCATGTGGTACGCAGGCATCGCCTATTCGGCGGGGGCAATCCTCGAGGCGACCGGACATCCCGTGCTCGTGCAGCGCTGGGTGGGCCCCCACGAGATCTTTCACATCGCCGTCCTCGCGGGCGTCGCACTGCATTGGCTGTTCATCCGGCGACTGCTGACGGCGCACGCGCCGGCCTTGCCGTCGCCCACGATCTTGCCGACCCTGCCCGCCGCGGCGGCGTAGCATTCGGCCCGTGGGCCGCCGTTCGCTTCGCCTTGGCGCCGTCATCGTGCTCGCGATGGCGGTGACGAGCGTCATCTGTCTCGGGCTCGCGATGCACCACTACCCGGGCGGTACGGAGCTCGACCCCCACTACGTCGGTCATTCGTTCTGGTTCAATTTTCTGTGCGACCTCACGGGCGAGCGCGCACTCAACGGCGCCTCGAACGCCGCGAGCCGCGGCTTCGCTCGCGCGGCGATGGCCGCGCTCTCCGTGGGGCTCGGCGCCTTCTGGTTGATCCTTCCCGACGAGTTTCCCGAACACCGCGCCACCGCGTGCGTCATCCGCGTCGCGGGCACGATCTCGGTCTTGGGATTCTTCGCGATCCCCGCCGCCAACGGTCCCTGGCACGCGGTCGCCATCTTCGCCGCCGCCGTGCCCGGCGTGCTCGCGGCCAGCGTGGGCGTCGTCGCGACCGTCCGTACCGTCAAAGACAAGGTGCTCGTGGCCGCCGCCTTCGGCTCGATGGCCGCGACGATCATCGATTCGATTTTGTACGCGCAGCGCGTGATGAACGACTACCGCACGTGCCCGCCCGCGCTGCCCATATTTCAGCGCCTCACGCTGCTCTTCGTGCTCGCCTGGGGCGCGACGACGGCGTTGCGCGTCTTGCGCCGGTCGTCGAGCCCCCCGCGCTCGCCCGCGCCGTAGCTCAGCGTTCGTTGTTACATCTGTACCTCCCGTGGTAGTCGAACGGCCTTGCAGCCCTGGAAGACCATCGAGCGCGTCCCGACGCCGGAGGGCATCCTCGAGTTGCGACGGCGCGGCGACCGCTCCTTCCTGATCACGATCGACGGCCGCGTTCTCATGACGAGCGATGCGCACCGCTCCGAGACGGCGCTCGCGCAACTGGCGTGTGACGCCGTCGCGGACCGGCCGCGGCCGCGTGTGTTGCTCGGCGGCTTGGGGATGGGCTTCACGTTGCGCGCGGCCCTGGACAGGCTGCCCCCCTCCGCCCGCGCGACGGTCGTGGATCTCAACCCAGCCGTCGTGGCCTGGTGCAAGGGCCCCCTCGCCTTCCTCACGAAGGGCGCCACCGCGGACAGGCGCGTGAAGATCATCGTGGGCGACGTGGCGCGGCTGATCGCCGACGCGCCACCGGCCTCGTACGACGCCGTCGTGCTCGACCTCTACGAAGGACCGCACGGCGCGAACAATCGCGTCTCCGATCCACTCTATTGCCGGGACGCGCTGGAGCGCACGGCGGAGGCCCTGACGCCCAGGGGTGTCCTCGCGATCTGGTCGGAGGAGGCGGACAAGGCCTTCGAGCGCCGCCTCGGCGAGCGCTTCGAGGTCACGCGCCACCGCGGCTCGCGCGGCGGCCGGTCACACCTCGTCTATCTCGCGACCCGCCAGAATCGACGCCGGCCTTCCCCAAGCCGCGCAACCAGTTCGTGATGCCCGGCTCGGTGAGCCGAGGTCCACAGATCCCGTGCGGCGAGGCGTCGCTCCCCACCGCGATCGGCCTGGCTGTCGCCTTCGCAGACGCCAGCACGGGCTGGCAGGTCAGCCCGACGGGACCGTCATCACGGCGCTCGACGCCGCGGCGGTGAAGGAACGCCTGACCCACATCCGCAACGACGAGTACTACGCCCTCGACGGCAACGTCGAAGACGGAACCCCCTGTGCCTTACCTCGACACCGCGCCCCCGTCGATCGTCTGCTTCCCGTTCCCCACGGCCGGCGGCGGTGGTGTCTCCGGCGTCTCACCGGCCGACGGCTCCGCCCGAAACTGACGCGTCCCGGCGGCCCTGATTGCGCACAATTACGGACCATCTCGCCCTTTAGCGCACCGCGTACGTCGATATGCTACATCGCATCCAAAAAGGTCATGTAGATTGGCAAATCGATGGTGCGAACAGCTGTATCGCTCGCATTGCTCGTTGTGCTCTTTGGTTGTGGTCGATCGTCAGCCCCCGGCTCGACGGTGCCGATCCTACCCGTGCTGGAGCCGTCACCCGCGCCGACGCCCATCGCGGATCCTTGCGGCGACGGTGACGGTCTCGATCCGCTCGCACACGGGAACTGCGTCCTCATACGCGCCCGGAGCGCCGCGCCCGACGGCTCGGATCTTCAGGTCACGACGGCCGATACGCCGCTCGGGCAGCAAGCGCTCGCGCAATGCGCCGCGATGCTGGATCCACGGCCCGAATCGTTCGTGATCGCGACGCTGGGCTCGACGACGATCGTCGTGGGCCGCGATCCGGTGGGCGCGATGTACGGCGCCCAAGAGCTGGCCGAGCGGCTCGACCTCGACGGCGCCGCGGCGTTGCCTCTCGCGGCGGCGGTCACCGGCGCGCCGGCGCTGTCCGTCCGCGCCGCGAATCCGTTCCTCGTGTTGCCCGAGCCGGGCGAAGCGTCGTGGTGGTTCCTCGATCACGGGTTCTGGACCGAGTACATCGATCTCCTCGCGCGCGCGAGGATCAACTTCCTCGACATGCACGGCATGTACAACCTCGGGAACACGATCTTCCCGAACGCCCTGCTCTACTTCGCGACGAGCGCGACGTATCCGCAAGTCGGCGCGCCCGCGCCGGATCGGGAGCGCAACCTCGCGATGCTCAACGAGGTGATCCGGCTGGCGACCGCGCGCGGAATTCACGTCGGTCTCATGAGCTACCGAGCCGACACCACGCTGAACGGCGACGACGCGCAGGCCCTCACCGACGACGACGCCACCAAGACCTACGTGCGCGAGGCGGCGGAGGATCTGGCGCGGCGCGCCCCGGGCCTGTGGCGCCTCGGCTTTCGCATCGGTGAGAGCGCCCGCGACGCCTCCTGGTACGAAGACACGTTCGTCGCGGGCGTGCGGGCCGCCGGCACGGGCGTTCGCCTCTCGACGCGCACGTGGGGCGCGACGAAGAGTGACATCCTGGGCATCGTCGCCGCCGCCGGAAACGACACGATCGTCGAGGCCAAGTTCAACGGCGAGCACCTGGCCGCCCCGTACGCTGTCGCTGGCGGCCTCTTCTCGGTCGCGGGCGCGTACAGTTACCAGGATTTCTTGAATCCGCCCACGCCGTATCACTTCGTCTTTCAGCTCCGCGCGGGCGGCACGCACCGGATCTTCCGCTACGCCTCCTACGCGCGAACGCAGCGCGCCGTGCGCGCGCTCGCGCTCTCGCCGGCCGTCGAAGGCTTCACCCTCGAGCCGGCCCACGCCTACTATCCGGCGCGCGACTACTACCACGCCGTCGCGGGCGACATGTTCTCCACGTGGACGTTCCGCCGCGACGAGCTCTCCTATCTGCTGTTCGGACGCCTCGGCTATGATCCGGCCACGCCCGAGCGCGTGTTCCGGCGCGCGCTCGCGACCCGCGTCGGAACGGACGCCCTGTGGGACAAGCTGCAGGCCGCGAGCGACATCGTGCCTTGGATGCAGACGGCCCACACCTGCGGCATCGACTCGCGCGACGCCGCACCCGAGCTCGAGCTCGCGGGCGACGTGGGCTACTGGGCCTCGCCGCAGCACACGCAGGCGCCGAGCAGCGCCTGCGGCCAGCACGAGGCGATGGACTCGTTCGCGATCGCGCTGCCGGCGGATCTCGCCGACGACGTCGTCGCCAGGCGCCCCACGACACGCCTGTCGCCGCTGGCCGTCGCGGCGCTGCTCACGGAGGACGCCGCGCGCGCGAGCGCGGCCGTGGATGGCGAGGACAGTCAGCAGGCAGAGGCCCGAGACGTCATCCGCGAGTGCCGCGCGCTCGCCGATTTGGGCACGTATTTCGCGCACAAGCTGCGGGCGGCGTCTTCGCTCGCCGTGTACGCGCGCACGGGGCGGGCCGACTATCTCGACGCCGCGCGCGCCGAGTCCGGCGCCAGCAACGACGCGCGCCGCACGCTGGCCGCCGACACGAGCTACATCCGCTCTTTCGACGACCACCTGCGCATGAGCATGCTGGGTCTCCCCTCGTTCCACTGGTCGCTACAGCTCCCGCGCCTCGACGAGGATCGAGCGGCCATCGACGCCCTGGCGCTCGCGATCGGGTCCACCGACGCGTCCGGCAATGGGGCCTCCTTACCGCCCGCGGCCGCTTGGCTCGACGGCGCGCGCGTGCCCGGTCCCGGCCTCACCGGTATCTCGGTCAGCCCGGCCGATCCGAGCGCGCCCACCTGGACCGTGAGCGCGACTCTGGCCCAACCGGCGCCTGCTGGCGCCCACGTCCGTATCCTCTGGAAGGCGTTTAGCAGCGACGCGGCGGACTGGGCCGCGGTCGATGCGACGCCCGTCACTTCCGCGGCGGGGACCGACAGCTACGTGGCCCAGATCGCGGGCGGCGGCCAGGGCGGCATGTTCGCGGTCGAAGTTGAGGCAGCCACGGGCGGTTGGCGCTATCCGGATATCACCTCGGAGACTCCCTACCGGGTCCTTCCCCCTCAGGCGCCCTAGGTATTCTTCCCGGTAATACTAAAAATTATATTGTAAATCAGGTAAGTTGGCATACTGATGTTTATGTCGTAATGCAGAAAGTCAACGGGGTTGCAGGTTGGACGGCCGTCCTGGCCACGCTGCTGGCGGGCTGCGGCATCGAGGCCCCTTCCGGGCAAAGCGCCGTCGCCGAGCCGCAAACGACCGTGCGCCCGAGCCCGCGCCCGTGGTCTCGCCCGCGACCGTCACCCGGTCATCCGCGCTTGACCTGCGCGGTGACTGGTACCTGAGCCAAGAAGGCGTCCGGATGAAGCTGACCTTGGTCGTCGACGACCAAGGAGCTCTGCAGGGGACGCTGACTGACGAGACCGCGGCGGCGTCTTCCGCGTCCATCGCGGACGCCGCGTACGAGGTCTCCGAGAGCCTCCTCGCGTTCCGCGCGCGCGCCGGAAATGTCTGGCGTTGGTACCAGCTCCGCGTCCTCGACGGGCTCATCGCAGGACGTTACGCCGACACGTCGGGAGACACGGCGCCGTCCGACGGCACCGCCTGGGCGACGCGCGTGACGGGCTGGCACGACGAGATGTTCAGCCGCGACATCGTGCCCCGCGTCTACGATGTCGTCGTCGATTCGACGTCGCGCGCCGTCCTGCGCCTCGACCGGGCTGGGCGCGGTTCGTCGGGCTTCGTGGGGAGGTTCAAGATCTACGGCACGACCGCCGGCAAGTACGACGAGCGCGCCGAAGAGGATGTCGCGATCACGAGCTGGGACGGCAGCAAGCTGACGTTCTCGCGCATGGCTCCGCCCCAGCATGAGACCTTCGCGGGCGTCGTCTCCGGACGCGGAATCAGCGGCACGTTCCTGGCCGAGAGAAGCTCCACCCCGCTGATGTGGAGCGGGGTGCGCACCGAGATTCTCTCGCACGGCCTCACCGCGCGCAGCGCCGTCTTCACTCAGCAATGGCAAGTGCGCACGCGCGCGCGGCTGGCGTTCCTATGATGGACGGCGCGCCTCAGCCGTTGACCATGAAGGTGACGAAGCTTGCCGAGGGTGACTCCGCCGCTCAGTTTCAGCCGCCAGCGACGCGCGATGACGGCGACGGCTTGGGCCCCGATGCCCCTATCTATCATATGACCGAGCTCGCCTTCGACTCGACGCTGCCGAACCGCTACGGCGACGCGGCGCTCACGCGCCACGAGCACGGCATGATGTCGGTCCCCTCGACGCCGCCGCCCGCCGGCGGCTACCCCGTCGTCCTGGCCGTCAACGGGCACTGGGGCAGCGCCGGGCGGCTCTTCGAGGCGCAGAACGCCCTCTGAACGCCCTCTATTGGTACGGCGACTCGTTCGCGCGTCACAACAAGGTCGTCATCGCCGTGGGCATGGGACATCGCCCGCTCGAGGATCGCGCGGCCATCTACGACGATCCCGCGAACGACGATCCGGACTGGGGCAACGTCAGCCACCCGGCCGTTCAGGCGCCCGGCATGACCTCCGACTGGGAAGAAGACGGAGAGCGCGTGTGGGACGCCTTGCGCGCCCTCGACTACGTGCTGGCGCGCCCCGACGTGAACCCGGCTAAGGTCACGGTGGTGGGCCTCTCGATGGGAGGCGAGGTGTCCGATCTCATCTCCGCCCTCGAGCCTCGCGTGGACACGGCCCTGTCAGCCGGAAGCCCTCCCGACCTCGCGGTCATGTCGGTTCACTTCAACCACACTTGCTGGAAATGGGCGCGCGACGACGTGCGCGAGTACCTACGAGCCGGGCGATCTGCACGCGATGGTGGCGGGCCGCACGTTGGTTCGCGAGACGGGAAAGATCGATGGCTGCTACTCGGACCTCCCGGCGCCGTACATGAGCGCCAAGCAAGTCATTCGCCGCGCGCAGCCGGCCTTCGACGCGCTCGGCGGACGGCTCATCCACTACCTGCACCTCGACGAGCACCGCTTCCACGTCGGCGATCTCGAAGCTGGACAGGCCGCGCCGCTCGGCGTGTCGACGCCGCTGCTCGACCGCACCGACGCGCAGAATGTCTGGGCGACGGACTGGCAGGTCGACAGTCAGACCGTCGTCGTGAGCCCGACCGTATTCAGCCTCATGCCGCAGTAGCGCTTCTCGTCACGGTTCACGGCTTCCGCTGGCGGGCGGCGGTCACCTGGCGCGCGGGCCGGAACTCGAAGGGGTAGTCGAACGTCACGGGCTTGTGACCGGCGGGCCGCTCGAACACGACGCCGACGCTGATGTCGGCGATGCAGCGTTCGATGGCGGGGTTGCCGATGCTCGACTCGACGATCGACACCTCGTCGACCTCGCCCTTGACGTCGACGAAGAAGCGCACGACCACGCGTCCCGTCGCCGGATGCGGCCCCCTCCTCCCGGCAGTGTAGCAGTCGCGGATCTCGCCGAAGTGCTCGTGAAGGGCGCTCTCGACGTCGGCGGCGTTCAGTGTGCCCTCCTCGCCGCGGACGGTCATCTGCGGCGACGCACCGTCGTCGGCGTCGCTTGCCTGCTGCACGTTCGAGTGGCGCGCGTCCCAGTCCCGTGCGCGCGCCGCCCGCTCCTCCTCGCGCCGCGCCGCCTCACTGGACGCGCAACCCGCGAGCAGTGGCCATGCCAGCGTGAGCACGGCGAGGAGGGCTGGCCGGAAGAGCACGAGCGGTCTTACCATCAAAATTCAAACCGAACGACAGGTGCGACGGGACGGGCGACATCCGCCCACCTACCCAGTTGCTGGAATCGCGATAACGGCTCAAACGTCCGAAGGTCACGCCGTCACTGAAGAATTCCTCAGCGCGGCTGCCACGACGCACGCCTCGGCCCAGAAGAGGTGCGCGCTCCGGGCCAAAAGTGACGTAAGGTGCCGGCATGGCTCCCTGGCTGACCGTCGATCGCGCGCCCGTCGACGACGGTGGTGAGCTGACGCTCTCGGCGCGGGGAGACGAGTACGCGATTCGCCTCGACGGCCAGGAGCTGATGAGCAGCGACAGCCACGACTCCGAGGAGAAGCTGGCCGTGCACGGCTGCGCGGGCCTGCGCGACGTCCCGGGGGCGCGCGTGCTCATCGGCGGGCTCGGCATGGGGTACACGGCGCGCGCCGCGTTCGGGCAGCTGGCGGACGACGCCGAGGTCGAGGTGGCCGAGCTCATCGGAGCCGTAGTGCGCTGGAACCGCGACGTCATCGGGCACCTCGCGGGCTCGCCCTTGCTCGATCCGCGGTTGCGCGTCATCGAGGGCGACGTCGTCGAGGTGATCGAGCGCGCGCGGAACCGCTACGACGCGATCCTCCTCGACGTCGACAACGGCCCGCAGGCGTTTACGTGGCGCGAGAACAAGCGGCTCTACACATTGCCAGGCCTCGTCGCCGCCAAGGCGGCGCTAAGGCCGAACGGCATCTTGGCCGTGTGGTCTGCTTTCGAATCCCCGGCCTTCACGGGCCGCCTGCGCGCGGCGGGCTTCGACGTCAAGGTCGTGCGCGTGTTCGTGCCTGGATATTCGGGCGGCCGCCACGCGTTGTGGATCGCCCGCTCTCGGGTACGCTCGGCGCACGCGTAGCCTGACCCGGTGACTGTTGTGCGGGCGCTTTGGATGTGGCTGACGTTGGGGTTGCTCGTCGGAATCAGCAACCCAGACCCGACGGGGCAGCGTTGTGGCGGAAATATCTCTCCGCCCAAGCCGCCCTGTCCGGCGGGCTCCGCGTGTGTAAATGAAGGTGTCCTCCCAGTTGGTGACGTCGGCGGTTTCTGCCAGAGGGTCGTTTCGTCGAGTCGCGACGGCGGCTCCAAGCACGGCGACTAGTGCACCGCCATCGAGATGCGCTCAAGCCGCTGGACCGCCAAAGATGGCGCAGCTCGTTGCGCAGCTTGGTCCATTCCGCGCCGTGCCCCGATATACCCGCCTCCGAAAGTGATGCTACTTCGACGGCGGTGCACTAACGCATCCCCGGGCAGAGCCTGGCAGAGCCGAGGGGTCTCCCGGTTACGCTAGCGACGAGATCGCACCTCGCTGGCTGCAACACGCTGGCGCGAGCACCTGACGCCGGCGGCGCGGGCTGCCCTCAGGTCTGACAGAGTCGGGCTCACCTGGTCACGGCAACGGTCCCAACTGCTCGACGACGCTGATCCCGATGAAAAGTAGTTGGTCGCTGGTCTGATCAGAGACCTGTACCTCCAGTGTCTTCTGAGCTGCCAGCGCCGCTTTGAGGTCGTTCGAGTTGAGCTCGGCGTGCCCGATCGAATCATCGTCGACCAGGTCTTTGTCCCAGAGGTCGATCCCGATGCGAACGTCCGTGTCAATCGGGAGGTTCTGGTAGTGCCAGGCGCGGGGCCAGGTGGGCATGAACGTGTTGGGGATGGCGCCATCTCTCGTCTCGAGGGGAACTTGCTCCGTGGTCATTCCGTAGACTGTGAGCTGCGCCGACCCATACGGGTCCGGCTTGTCGACGGCGGCGAGCGCGGGATTGGCCAGGGCGGCCAGCACGTCGGCGAGCGGCGTTGGCCCTACGAGCGCCTCGGAGACTGCCTGCGCAACCGCGGGATCTACGGTCCCGAGATCGTCCCAATCCGTGCCGTCCTTCTTTCCCGGCGCGATAACGGCGTCTATTATTTTGACCGTCACGAGTCTGCCGCTGTAGCCCGCGTCCGTCGGCGATGTGGAGACGTTCCCATCAGGGACGCTCGCGTCCGCCGGAATCCCGAGGTCGATCGGATTGGCGTCAGCCTTTGGCGAAACGGCATCGCCTCCACCTAATCCACCGTCGTCGGCGGCGGGCGTGCCGCTGTCGCTTGCATCGACTGAAGCAGCGTGGCCGGCGCTCCCTTGTCCCGCTACGGCACATGCACACGCACCAAAGCCGGACCCGTCGGCGGCGCAGAACTGTGCACCGGAAAGGCCATTCGTGCACGAGCACGCGGACGACACGCCACGTGTACAGGCACGAGGGCCACCGCCAGACCCACCGCACCCGCCGACGACTATCCCCGCTGCGACAACAAGCACACCAGGCCACACCAAGGGATCACGGGGGACGTTCCTCTTCGCTACCACTGATGCCCTCCTTCGATTGTCGCGCCTCCCCAGTTTGTGACCCCTGGGAATCGAACCCAACTACCGCGACTTTACCGTTCGGCCGCTCTGTCGCATCCCTTCAACATGAAGGCCGTCCCCGCCTTGGCCGCGATTGGGCTCCTCGTCGCTTGCTCAATATCCAATAGCGGCAATGGCGACGCCAGCAGTCAGACATCCACCCATGCGATCCGCTCGCCTCTCCTCCCGCGGCAACTGCCATGGCGCTCGGCTCGACCAACTCGAAGGCCTTCCTCGATCAGTCGCCACCGGGTACGACACCGCTCACGCTGAAGGCCTCCTCCACCTTCGGCGAGGTCCCTTCACCCGACGCGGGGCCGCTCGGCACGTTCGCGCTGCTGGGCCTTACGCCGCAAGGCAGTGCCGCGCTCACAGTCACGCTACGCGCCTCGACACTGACGATGCTTCCCCCTGCGCTCTCGTTTGCCTTTATGCCGGATCCGCCCGGAGCCTCAGACCCGATCCGGAACCTCTTCGATGAAGGCGAGCTCGTCGTCGGGCTGAGGCGGGCCATCGACCTCGGTCGCGTCCAGCGACGCGGCAAGCGCCTCCATCTTCGAGGCCGCCGTGCGCGCGGGCGGCGGCGCCGGCGGGCGAGCTTTGGCAGTGGGAGCGGGGGCAGGAGCGGGCTTTCCGGCGCTGGCCGGAGGTAGGCCCCCCGCGGTAGCGGCGGGCTTGGGGCCGATGCGGTCAGCGGTCGCGGGAGCCGCGAGACCTTGCACGCGCTCGGCCAGCGCGGGAGCCGCGGCCGGGAGCTTCGTGGGTCCCGTGAGCGCCTCGTGCGCGGACAGCCCCAGTATTCGGGCGACCTGGTCGACCACCACTCGGAGCGCGGGCAGCGGGATGTTCGCGACGAGCTCGTCGACGAGGTCGCGCCCGCCCTTCTCTCCCGCCGCGCCCGCGAACAGGTCCGAGTCCGTGAACGGCTTGCCCGCGGCCGCGGCGCGGCGCGACGCCGAGCGCAGGGCGGTCCTGACGGTCAGGGGCATGTAGCGCTCGAACGTCTCGTCGCCCAGGACGTCGAGGATCTCCGAATCAGTGAGGAGCGCGTGGTGCCTGACGCTCCGCAGCTCGGTCGCCATGAGCGAGCGCGCGCCGGCCGTCGCCTCGCGGCTCCACCACGCGCCTCCGGCCTCGTACTCCCACACGGTGCCGGCGGGCAGGTACGTCGCGACGTCGACCGGGTCGACGTACTGGAGGTAGAGCTCGTGGACCGAGCGCGCGCGATCGGCCTCGGCGCGGACGGAGCGCTCGGCCTCGGGAAGGTCGTCGGCCGCGAGCAGATCGATCTGGGTCGCCACCGCCTCCGCGCTCAGTCTGCGCAGCAGCGCGGTCGGGCCGCCCGTCATCGCCTTGAGGGCGCGCACGCGGAGGTCGGGCCGCTCGCCGAACGCGTCCATCACCTCACGCGGCGGGAAGGCGTCGAAGAACGCCGCCGGCCCCCGCAGAGGCTCGGGTGACGCGTGCACGGCGCGCAAGACGTCGGTCAGGAAGAGCAAGCCCGGGTGGCGCTCGATGTGCTCGCGCGCTGTCTCCTTGAGGCTGGCGTCGCTCTGCTCGCCCTTGTGCTTCAGTGTGCCCGGAATCCGCAGCGTCCGCTGATTCATGTTCCCTCCTCCTTACGCGCTCTCGGGAAGTCGCTCGACCTCGCCCGGGCGCTTGCCGCGCCGGAGGCGCGCGCTGGCGCTCATGTCGGCCTCGCCCGTGACCTCGCCGCCGCCAGCGTCGGGCGCCGCGGGAGCGGGCGCGGCGCATGCCTGCGCGATGGGCGCCGCAGGGGGAGCCGCGGGCTCACGCGCGTCCTTGCTGCCTTTGTTGTCTTGGCGGCCCGACGTCGCCTCGCGGACGGCGCGCGCCTTGTCCGGGGCTTCTCCAACGGCCAGCTCGCAGTCGCCGAACACCATCCCGATGCCGCCCTCGGAGCGCTGTAGGCTCACCTCCAGCGACTTGGCGCGGATCACCGTCTTGTCGCGAACGCGGCCAGACAGCTCGACGACCTCGGCGTCGAACTCGCCCGACAGCTCGCCGCGCGAGCGCAGCTCGGTGACCTTGGCCTTGCCCGAGAGCACGCCGGTCTCCGTGACCTCGACGGAGGGGCCCTTCATCTCCCCCTCGACCCGACCCATCACGACGATCGCGCAGGTCGACGTGAGCGTTCCTTTGAACTCGGTCCCCTCTTCGATGAGGGTCTTCTTCGTATCACCCATTTTCTTATCCGCCTTTCTGGGCCGAGGCCGCGTTCTTGCCGGGATCGTTCTTGGCGATCTTCACGCGCAGCCGGCTGCCGCGCTCGAACCGGAAGCGCGTCATTGCCGCGCTCTGCTGGACCGACGCGACCAGCGCGCCCTCACGGCTCACTACCAGCTCGCGCGCGCCCACGATGCCGGGGCTCTGGCGCTCGAAGAACTGTCCGTTGATCGTGATCGAGCCGCCGCCCGCGATGTTGCAGTCGGCAAGGACGCCCGAGCTCCCGATGACGAGCTCCGTGCCCTCGCCCAGCTGGATCTGACAATTCTCGAACAGGCTGTCGATCTGGATGCGCGCGCCCGGCTCGAACGTCAGCGTGGCGTTGCGCAGAACGTCGCCGTGCCCGAAGTACCGGCGCGACGCCGCCTCCACGGAAGCCGCCGGCGCGAGGCCCGAGAGGCGCGACGGGATCTCGCCGTTGCTGATGCGCCCGGTGCCATCCCCCGCGGCGCTCGTGTCGAGCCAACCGACCTTGACGTCCGGTGTGGGCACGCCCGTCCCCACGAGACCGGCGACCTTCGCGCCCGTGAGCGTCGCCCCCGCGAGCCGCGCGCCCGTGAGCGTCGCGCCGCGCGCGTCGACGTCGGTCAGATCGGCCCTCTCGAGGTTCACCAACGACAGATCAGCCTTCTCGAGCTTGGCGCCGCCCAGCGAGGCCTCCTCCAGCAGCGCGTGCGCGAAGACGGCGCCCCGCAGGTCGGCGCCTGTGAGGTTCGCCGACCCGAGCTGCGCGTAGGGCAGCCGCGCGCCGGCCAGGTTCGCGCCCGCCAGGCTCGCGCCCTCGAGGTTCGCGCGTGAGAGGTTCGCGCCGCAGAGATTCGCGCGATCGAGCTTCGCGCCCTCGAGATCGGCATTCTCGAGGTTGGCCTCCTGGAGGT
>DATKFB010000252.1:0-2867 GCA_035544435.1 Polyangia bacterium | reverse complement strand
GGTTTCCACAGCGCCAGCAGCCTCATCAGCTTCATCTTCCTATGCTGCACCGGCCTCACCCTTCACCCGGTCTTCAAGTCGCCGTGATCTGCACCCACTCGAACGTCACGAGAGCCTCATTTTGGCTGCGCCTCCCACGCGACCTTTGGGATTGCATCGGCCAAGCCGATATAGAGGGGCGGAGGTCCAGGAATGACGACACGGGTTTGCGGCTTCGGTGTAGGCGTCGCGCTCGTTGCGGCTTCGCTCGCCGACTGCGGTGGAACGAGCAAGACGGCGAGCAGCGGAAACGGCGGCGCCACAGGAAGCGCAGGCACCGGCTCCTCGGGGACCGCGGGCGCGAACGCGAGCGGCACCGGTGGCGCCGGGGGATCGACTGCGAGCGGTGCAGCCGGCTCGGGCAGCGGCGGCGTCGTGGCGACGGGCGCCGCCGGCTCGACGATCTCGGGGAGCGCGGGCATGACCGGCGCGGCCGGGAGCGTCTCCACCGGCCAGGGGGGCAAGCCAGGCATCGTAATGTGCACGCCGGGCGTCCAGGCGGCGCTCATCACGGACTGCGGTTATCCGACGACGACGGGCAGCTCGCTCGCGAAGGTGACGTTCAGTGAGAACGAGGTGCTCGCCGCGATTCAGCCCGAGGGTGGAGCGCCGCAGGGGACCGTCCGGCTCTTCTACAATGACGAGCACGCGCTGACCCTCGGCGTGCGCAGCGTCGTCGTGAAGACGGCCGGGGGAGCGGCGATGATGGATTATCCCGTCTCGGCCCTCATGTCCGTCCCGGGCATGGTCACCAACGCCCAGCTCGGCACCACCGAGCTCATGGGCGATCAGAGCGGCCTCGATCAATCGCTGCGTCCCATATGGCCCGTCCTCTACTTGACCGACATCACGAGCGATCCTCAGAATCGCTCCGGCGACTGGCAGCAGGGCGGCGTGCCCACGGGACCCAATGACGTCTTCGGGACCTGGAAGTCCGCCGTGCGCACGGTAGACAAGACGGTCACGCCGAACACCATCGTGATCACGCCCGACAAAGATCCCGCCAAGAACATGTGGGACCTCGGCGCCGGCGCCGATCCCGTCCCGGCGGGACTCAAGAGCGACGGCTACGGCGCGGAGGTCCGTTGGACCGTCGCGATCGCGAAGGGGCACTCCTACCGGGTGCAGGTGATCGTCCACGACGGCGATCAGAACAAAGGCGGCGGCGACTGCGGCGAAGCCTGCGTCCTGTTCTGCGCGGGCGGCAGCGACGCGACGGGCGCCGGCGGCCAGGGCGGCAGCCCACCTCCGCCCCCGCCCCCACCTACGTGTCCGACCGGCGTGCAAGCCTGCGGTGGCGGCGGCATCGAGCCGACGAGCTGTCCGGCCGGCACCGTCTGCGCGAACGGCTGCTGCCTCATCGACAACATCATCCCTTAGTCGCCCCGATGGCGCGGCTGCCCTCCCGAGGTGCTAGCCGACAGGTCATCTAGTACCACAGCGCCGCGGCTCTCTACGAAGCCTTCCCTCCCGAGGAAGCGCGGCGGATCTTGCGGGAAGACCTCTGCGAAGAGCGCCATCCCAACGACGCCGACGGCGCGCCGGACGAATCGCTCTCTCGTCATGCGCCGGCGATACTAACGGAGGGGTCGGGGCGGAGCGAGCGCGCTCGTGGAACGGCGCGAGGAGCGACGATCACGGCGTGGGCGTGCAATCCGTCGAAATGTCATCGCGATGAATTGCTTTCGCATGCGAACCACATAGCGCCGGTACGTGCGCGCACGTCGCGAACCCTAGATGACAAGATCGCAACCAGCGCGCGACGCTGGCCCGCTCGGCTCCGAATCGGATACAGTCGCCGCCGTCGAATGGGCCGACCGGGCAACATCCTTGCAGCGATCGTGACGCTCGCGCTCGCGGGCTGTGGCTCGAGCACGGGTGGCGCCGATGGCGGCGGGACGGGCGGGACGCCCGGCGCGGCGGGGCACGGCGGCGCCGCGGGCCACGACGCCGGCGCGCCGACGGGCGAGATCACGTGGCTCGCCAACGGGACGCCCCACGGGATCGCCATCGGCATCGCAGCGCGGCGCTCGGCGACCATGACGGACACGTTGGAGATCGTGGGCGCCGACGGCGTGAACCCGGGCCTCTCGATCGAGCTCGGGACGCCCACGACGCTCGGCGGGACGTACTCATGCGGCGCCGACGGCGGCACCGTCGTGCTGATCACTTACGACAACATGATCCCGTCGTCGCCTACCTGCACGGTGACGGTGGCCTTCGTCACGGGCGCCGACGGCAAGCCCCACGCGACGGGAACGTTCGACTTCTCCTTCGCGGGCGCCGACGGCGGCACGATCGACGTGACCGGCGGACACTTCGACATCCCCGTCTCGATGGAGACGCCCTAGGCTGTCGCGACCGTCGGGGCTGCGTTCATTCGGTTTTTCCGTCCGCCTTCTCGGTCGCCTCGACGAGCTCGGACTCTTCGAGCCATTTCCGCAGCGTCTTGGGATCGACGCCCAACTTCTCGGCGGTCTTGCCGCGGTGGCCTCCCGTCTGAGCGAGGGCCCACGCGGCGTAGCGGCGGTCGACCTCTCTCAGCGGAATGATGTCGCCGCGAAATTCGAGGCTGCTCTGTTTGTCGACGTCGGTGACGAGCTCGCTGACCTCGTCGACGCCGATCTCGGACGACTGCCCGAGCAGCACCAGTTTCTCGACGGTGTGGGCGAGCTCGCGGACGTTGCCGGGCCACCGGTACTCGCGAAGCCGCTCGAGCGCCTTCGGCGAAAAGCCGCGGACCCGAGACTGCGGATACCTGTCCTGCGCGGCCCGCAGGAAGTGGGCGAGCAGCTCGGGGACGTCCTCGCGACGATCTCGCAAGCTCG
>DATKFB010000251.1:0-4991 GCA_035544435.1 Polyangia bacterium | reverse complement strand
AGAAGGCGGCTCACGAAATTGAAGTCGGTCTCGCGGTACTGGACGAAGTATTCGACGGACCTCTTGGCACCGTCGATCCGCGGGTCGACGTCCACGTTGGCCTTCTGCAGGAGATCGACCACCTGATCGAGGATGGGATCGCCCGAGCCGAAGATGCGGCAGTCGGCGCTGAGCGTCAGGCGCCACAGGTCGGGCACGAGCCGAACTGCGTACGCGTAGAAGTCGTGCTGGCGGCCGAGGCGGACAAAGCGCGAGACGATGCCGTGAAAGTGCCGCAGCCCCTTCGGGCCCACCACCTCGATGGCCATCTTCGTCCCCATGAGATCCGTCGCCGCAACGGGCGACTCGAACGTCACGAAGTGGACGTCGAAGGAGAACGGACGCCCCAGCTCCTCCGTCCCGGTCGCCGATGTCAGCCACAACTCGGCCACGTCGGAGATCAACCGTGCCTGCATCGGAATCAAGAGCTTCATGGCGACCTCACTCGAAGGTGTATGAGAACTGATCGGCCTCGACGCCGACAGTGACGTTGCGGAGCGCCGCCCCCGACAGCGAGCGGGTCAGGATCTCTCGGCTGATGCGCGGCACGACCGAGTTCGTGATGATCGAGTCGATCATGCGCCCGCCGCTCTCGACCTCCACGCAGCGCGAGACGACGAGCTTGACGGCCTCGTCGTCGATCGTGAGCGTCGCGCCGTGGTTCTCGGCGAGGCGCTTGACGATGCGGAGAAGTTGCAGGCGCGTGATACGCGCCAGCATGTCGTCCGACAGCGGCAGGTACGGAATGACGACCATGCGCCCGATGAGCTCGGCCGGAAACGCCTTGAGCAGGTGCGGCCGCACGAGCTTGGACAGCACCTCGGGATCGTCGGGGCGCGTGTCGGGATCGCGCGACACAGCCATGATGGCGTCGGCGCCGACGTTCGAGGTCAGCAGGATGATCGTGCTGCTGAAGTCGATGAAGCGTCCTGTGGCATCCTCCATCCAGCCCTTGTCGAAGACCTGGAGGAAGAGATCGTGCACCGCGCGGTGACCCTTCTCGAACTCGTCGAGCAGCACGACGCTGTGGGGCCGCCGCCGCACGGCCTCTGTCAGCAGGCCGCCCTCGCCGTAGCCGACGTAGCCGGGCGGCGCGCCCTTGAGCTGCGAGACCGTGTGAGGCTCCTTGAACTCGCTCATGTTGAACGTGATGAGGTTCTGCTCCCCGCCGAAGAGCGTCTCGGCGAGCGCGAGGGCCGTCTCAGTCTTGCCCACACCCGACGGCCCCACGAGCAGGAAGACGCCCACGGGCTTCGTGGGGTTTTCCAGCCGCGCGCGCGCCGTGAGGATGCGCTTGCCGATGTCGGCGAGGGCGTGCTTCTGGCCAATGACTCGGTCGGCGAGCGTGTCGGCGAGCTTCAGCACCGTCTCGACCTCGTCGCGCACCATGCGACCTACGGGCACGCCCGTCCAGTCGGCGACCACCGAGGCGACGGTGGCCTCGTCGACGATGGGCGCGATGAGCGGCGCGTCCCCCTGCAGCGCGCGTAACTCCGCCTGCAGCGCGCGCAGGCGCGCGAGCGCGTCGCCGTTCGCCTTGCCGTCGCCCGGGCCCATGAGCTGCGCGCGCAGGGTCACGATGTTCGCGACGAGCTTCTTCTCTGCGGCCCAGCGCGCCTCGAGCCCCGCGAGCTTCTCCCGCTCGGCAACGAGCGTCGCCACGAGGCCCTCGACCCGCGCGCCCACCTCGACGCCGGCGGCCTGCTCGCGCCGCACGATGGCGAGCTCGCCCTCGAGCGCCTCGATGCGCCGCTGGGCGTCCTCGACCTCGGGCGGCAGCGCGTGCTGGCCCACGGCGACGCGCGCGCAGGCCGTGTCGAGCAGGCTCACCGATGTGTCGGGGAGCTGGCGCGACGGAATGTAGCGATGGGAGAGCTTGACCGACGCCAGCAGCGCCTCGTCGAGGATCTGCACACCGTGGTGCTTCTCGAGCGTGGCCGCGAGGCCCCGCATCATGAGGAGCGCCTTGGCCTCGTCGGGCTCGGGCACCTGGATGACCTGGAAGCGCCGCGTGAGCGCCGGATCAGGCTCGATGTGCTTCTTGTACTCGGACCAGGTCGTCGCCGCGATCGTGCGCAGCTTGCCTCGAGCGAGGGCCGGCTTGAGCAAGTTGGCGGCGTCGCCCGTTCCGGCTGCACCGCCGGCCCCGATCAGTGTATGCACTTCGTCGATGAACAGGACGATCGGCTTTTCGGAGCCCTGCACCTCGTCGATGATCGACCGCAGGCGCTGCTCGAACTCGCCGCGTACGGCGGCGCCCGCCTGCATGAGGCCGATGTCGAGCACCATGAGCGAGACGTTCTTGAGCGCAGGCGGCACCGTGCCCGCGGCGATGCGCAGCGCCAGGCCTTCGACGACGGCGGTCTTGCCCACGCCCGCCTCGCCCGCGAGCAGCGGGTTGTTCTGCCGCCGCCGCATGAGCACGTCGACGATCTGCCGGATCTCCTCCTCCCGGCCCACGACGGCGTCGAGCTCGCCTGCGCGCGCCTTCGCAGTGAGGTCGACGGCGAAGCGCGACAGCGCCGACGCCCCACCCGCGGCGCCGCCCCTCGCGCCCGGCCTGGGCGCCGCCGCGGAGCCCGTCGCGGCCTCCGGCTCCGCAGGCGCAGGCTCGCCGCGATCTTCCGCAGACCCCGTGACGAGCGAGTCCCAGCGCACGCCGAGTTCGTCGGCGCTGATGCGGCGAAATTCTGCGGAGGCTTGGTAGAGCAGCTGGCGCAGCGCCGATGTCGATAGGATCCCCATGAGGAGGTGCCCCGTGCGCACCGACGAGGCGCCGAACATGAGACTCGCGTAGACCCACCCGCGCTCCATCGCCGAGTCGACGTGTGGCGAGATCGCCGGCGAGAACGAGGCGCCGCGCGGCAGTGCCTCCGCGGCCTCAGTCAGGTCGCGTGCGAGCCTCGATGGCTCTGCGCCGAAGCCTTCGACGATGCGCCCGAGGTCAGAGTTCGGGCCATTGAGCGCCTCCTGGATCCAGTGCACGAGCTCCACGCTGGGGGTGCCGCGCTGGCGGCACGCCGCGTAGGCGCGGTCGAGGCTGCCCACCGCCACCTGGTTGAGCTTGTTTACGAGCGCTTCCCGCGTGAGATCGGCCATCGGCTTCTCCTTGTCTTTCCCTAGTCTGGGATCCCGGTGAGTCGCCTGAGGAGGGCGCTCGTCGGCTCTCGAACGACGTCGAGAGCGCGCAGCGACGCGAGCACCATGCGAACGTACCAGTGGATCGTAGTTTTCCGCGAGGTGGTCGCGAGCCTCCGCTTCAGGCCCTCGAGGGGGATCGGATCGGAGACATGATCGAGGTCGAGGAACCAGCGCAACGCCTCGGTACGCGCGTCAGCGGCCAGTGTGGCCAGATCCCGCGCCCCGATGAGCGCTGCCCAGGTTGCGGCGCAGAGCGCGCGCTCGAGCGAGCAGGCCGCGGGCCAGTCATCTGGGTCGGCGGCGGCGAGAGTGGGCGCGGCGCCGACGAAGACGAGGTCGAGGGTCTCCTCGACCGCTTCCTTGATGTCGCGCAGGCGCGCGCTGGGCGCCCAGTGGAGGAACCGCTCGTTCTTGCCGGGAACGCGCACGGCCCCACCCTGCACGTCGACGATGCGATCCTCCCACTCCTCGAGCCCGGCAGCGTCGGCGCCGCCGTCGAAGATGGCGGTGCGGCCGAGCTGCGCCATGCCCATGCCGCCCGCGCGCGCCGCCGCGACGCCGGGCCCGCGCACCCACGCGTCCCAGCGCAGAGCAGGGCCCACTTGGCGCTGCACGAGCCTGGCGAGCGTCGTCGCTACCGGCCCCTCGACGACGAGGAGGTCCTTGAGCGTGCGCGCGTCGACGGGGCCGATGTGGAGGCGGAAGCGCGACTGGCGCTCCCACCTCCTTCCGCCGAGCATCGCGCCCCCGCCGATGACGCCCGTGAGCGGATCGCCGCTCAACACCAGCCGGTCTTCGGGCTCGATCGTGAGCCACTCGCCTACGAGCTCCTCGACGTCCACGGGCGCGTCGAGCCGCTCGGCAACTATCGCGGCGAGGGCCGCCGCGCTCGCGGGACCCCGCGCCCGCGCCTCGTCGCGTATGCCCGTCGCCCGCTCGCCCGCGGTGGGTGGCCCGGGCACCTCACCCGACCACGCCGAGAGCGCAAGCGAGAACGGATCGCGGCCCTCGGGGTCGAGGCAGGTCGTAGGCCTGGCGTCGGCCCACGCGCGATAGCGGGCCAGCATGAGACGGTGGTGGAAAATGTCGAGGAAGCGGGCGAAGGCGCCCTCCTCGGAGCGCGGCAGGGCTGCCATCTCGGCGCTGCGCGCTCGTCCACCGAGCGAGCGCTCAAGCTGGATCGTCCAGGCGCTGGGCATGGGCCCCCACAGACCGAGCAGCCCAAACGCAGGATCGTAGAGGCGCGGCGGGCGCGGCATACCCGCGTCCTCGCCAACCATGATCTCGGCGCCCGTTGGCGGGCGCGGCAGCGGGCGGTGGATCACGATCGGTGGCGCCGGGCTGCTGAGCAGCGACGCAGCCTGCACGAACGTCGCCGCGCGGGGTTCCGCGGCGAGCTCGTCGGGCTCGAGCGAGAACCGCTGCCCGAGCCGGATCTTGTCGGCGCCGAGTTCGAGCGTGCGACCGAGGCGGCTCGGCCCCGGGCCGTCGACCTCGAGGCGGTGGATCTCGTGGAACACATTCGTGTCCCACGGGCTCCGGAACTCGGGAGCTAGAGGGACCGCCGCGTTCCCACGATCATCGGCCATTTGATCTTTTCCTTGCTTGCGGTCCCGGTGACGACGAGTTCCACGAACGTGTTCAGCGTCGCGAGGCCCGCGAGGAAGCGCTGCACGACCCCTCCGAGCAGGGCGGCGCCCCCGGCCGCCCCGACGGCGCCGTCGTGCAGGTGGATCGTCACCTCGATTCCGCGCACGACGGAGGAGTGCCCCTCGTCGTCGAGGAGCGGCCGAGCGACGGAGCGGGTCTCG